>CAMLDH010000009.1 GCA_946478765.1 uncultured Oxalobacteraceae bacterium
ACGCCTTCCCTGTTCTCCCCCTCCCCTTCAAGGGGAGGGCCGGGGTGGGGATGGGTTCAAAACATCCCAAATAACTTGCACAACCGCGTCTGTTTCATTCAGCACTTCGTTGTTCCAAAAACGTAGGACAGCAAAGCCCGATACGCGCAGTTGCGCAGTTCGCTTTTCGTCATGTTCCTGTGCGTCAGCATGCTGGGAACCATCCACTTCAATGACCAAACATCGCTCCAAACAAACGAAATCCAATACATAGTTTCCAAACGGATGCTGCCTGCGAAATTTAACGCCCAATTGTTCACCGCGCAAACGCTGCCACAACTTTCGCTCTGCATCGGTCATCGCTTTTCGCAAATCCTTGGCTGCGGGTTTGGTGAAAGCGTTGGTTTGGCCTTGCATTTTTAACCCATCCCCACCCTAACCCTCCCCTTGAAAGGGAGGGGACATTCTTTACGTGCTCATCCGCCGCCGATCGCGCGAACGATATCGACCCGATCATGCGCTTGCAGTACACGTTGCAACCACAAATGGCGCGGCACCACCTCACGATTGACCGCAACGGCAAGCGCTTGATTCGACAACGCCAGTGACGCAATCAAGTCGTGCACGTTCTGGTTTTCCGCGACCGGGTGCAGCGCACCGTTCAGTTCAATATCCATCGTCGTCACTGCTTGCGATAAATTTCCGCGCCGCTTTTGACGAACTCGACCGCCTTGACTTCCATCCCCTGCTTCAAGGCCTGGATGTCGGAGATCCCTTGCTTGGCCGCGTAATCGCGCACTTCCTGCGTGATCTTCATCGAGCAGAAATGCGGGCCGCACATCGAGCAGAAATGCGCGACTTTGGCGGAATCCTTCGGCAGCGTTTCGTCATGGAATTCACGCGCCTTGTCGGGATCGAGGCCGATGTTGAACTGGTCTTCCCAGCGGAATTCGAAACGCGCTTTCGACAGTGCATTGTCGCGGATCTGCGCGCCCGGATGGCCCTTGGCGAGATCGGCGGCATGCGCGGCGATCTTGTAGGTGATGATGCCGTCCTTGACGTCGACCTTGTTCGGCAATCCCAGGTGTTCCTTCGGCGTCACATAGCACAGCATCGCGGTGCCGTACCAGCCGATTTGCGCGGCGCCGATGCCGGACGTAATGTGGTCGTAGCCGGGCGCGATGTCGGTGGTCAATGGGCCGAGCGTGTAGAACGGTGCTTCGTGGCATTGCTCCAGCTGCAGGTCCATGTTTTCCTTGATCAAATGCATGGGCACATGGCCGGGGCCTTCGATCATCACCTGCACGTCGTGCTTCCATGCAATCTGCGTCAGTTCGCCCAGCGTTTTCAATTCGCCCAGTTGCGCTTCATCGTTAGCGTCATAGATCGAACCCGGACGCAAGCCGTCGCCCAGACTGAACGACACGTCATACGCTTTCATGATTTCGCAGATCTCTTCGAAATGCGTGTACAGGAACGATTCCTCATGGTGCGCGAGGCACCATTTCGCCATGATCGAGCCGCCGCGCGACACGATGCCGGTCATGCGGCTTGCGGTCAGCGGCACGTAGCGCAGCAACACGCCGGCGTGGATCGTGAAGTAATCGACGCCCTGCTCCGCCTGTTCGATCAGTGTGTCGCGGTAGATTTCCCATGTCAGGTCTTCGGCCTTGCCGTTGACCTTTTCCAGCGCCTGGTAAATGGGCACGGTGCCGATCGGCACCGGCGAATTGCGGATGATCCATTCGCGTGTTTCATGGATATGCTTGCCGGTCGACAAATCCATCACGTTGTCGCCGCCCCAGCGAATCGCCCACGTCATCTTTTCGACTTCCTCGCCGATCGACGAGGTGACGGCCGAATTGCCGATGTTGGCATTGATTTTCACCATGAAATTGCGGCCGATGATCATCGGCTCGATTTCCGGATGGTTGATGTTGGCCGGGATGATCGCGCGGCCGCGCGCGATTTCGGAACGCACGAATTCCGGCGTGATTTCGGCCGGGATGGCCGCGCCGAACGATTGACCGGGATGCTGGCGCCCCATCAGGTCGGCCAGCTTGTTGCCCATTGGGCCCGACGCTTTCAGATTTTCCAGGTATTCCTTGCGGCGCAGGTTTTCGCGGATCGCGACGAATTCCATTTCCGGCGTGATGATGCCCTGGCGTGCATAGTGCATCTGCGACACGTTCTTGCCCGGCAGCGCGCGACGCGGCTTGCGGTGCAGGTTGAAGCGCAACTCGGCCAGTTTGGGGTCGTTCAGGCGCTCGACGCCGTAGGCCGACGTGGGTCCCGTCAGTTCCTCGGTATCGTTGCGCTCGGCAATCCACGCGCCACGCACCGATTGCAGGCCGGAACGGATATCGATCTTGACCGTCGGGTCGGTGTAAGGGCCGGAGGTGTCATAGACGTAAATCGGCGGGTTTTTCTCGGCGCCAAACGACGCGGGCGTGTCGGATTGCGTAATTTCACGCATCGGCACGCGGATGTCCGGGCGCGAGCCTTCGACATAGATTTTGCGCGAATTCGGCAGCGGCTGGATCGCGGCTTCGTCTACCTGGGCGGTGGCGGCGAGAAATTGGGGATTGGCGCTCATATTGTTCCTTTGCTCATGTTCGAAAAGCGAAGGAACGTCGGAAAAAGAGGGAGACTCGATACCGATAGCTTCCCTTCGCTGGCATTATCCAGATCAGGTTCAAGGGTGTTTCTCACCCGGCTGCTCGACCTACTCGAGCCAGCCAGGACCCCTAGCATGTGCCGCCCTCAGGCAGCATTCGTCGAATTATACGCCCCCGACAGCCTAAGTCATCAGCGACGTACTTTATAATGCATAGTTTCGCAAAAACATAAGCCAAATCATGGAATTAGCAAAGTCTTTCGAGCCCGCCGACATTGAAAAACACTGGCGCGCCGAGTGGGAAAAGCGCGGTTACTACACCGCGGCCACCGCTGCCGACAAGCCGTCTTTCAGCATCCAGTTGCCGCCGCCCAATGTGACCGGCACGCTGCACATGGGCCATGCGTTCAACCAGACCATCATGGATGGCTTGACCCGCTACCACCGCATGCGCGGCTTCAATACCGCGTGGATTCCGGGCACCGACCATGCCGGCATCGCGACGCAGATCGTGGTCGAGCGCCAGCTCGATGCGCAAAAGATCTCGCGCCATGATTTGGGCCGCGAAAAATTCCTTGAAAAAGTATGGGAGTGGAAAGAGCAATCGGGCTCGACCATTACCGGCCAGATGCGCCGCCTCGGCGCCTCGACCGACTGGAGCCGTGAATATTTCACGATGGACGAGAAAATGTCCAAGGCCGTCACCGAAGTCTTCGTGCGCCTGTTCGAGCAAGGTTTGATCTATCGCGGCAAGCGCCTGGTCAACTGGGACCCGGTATTGGGTACTGCGGTGTCCGATCTGGAAGTCGTATCCGAAGAGGAAGACGGCTCGATGTGGTTCATCCGCTATCCATTGGCCGATGGCAGCGGCCATCTGACGGTCGCCACCACGCGTCCGGAAACGATGCTGGGCGACGTCGCGGTTGCGGTTGATCCGACCGATGAGCGCTACACGCATCTGGTCGGCAAGAAACTGACCTTGCCGCTGACCGGGCGCGAAATTCCGATCATTGCCGACGACTATGTGGACAAGGAATTCGGCACCGGCTGCGTGAAGATCACGCCGGCGCATGACTTCAACGATTATCAAGTTTGGAGTCGGCATCAGCACACAAATCTCTTTCACGGCTTGCCCGAAAATGGATTAATTTCAATTTTCACACCTGAAGCAAAAATTAAGTCGAAGCCCTTTGATGACTTCTTTGGAACAAATTTCCAAGCAGCGGCTGATAAGCAAGGTGTAACTGCCTTAACCAAACACGGCATTACAGGGGTGGCAGTAGCAGACATCATTCCCTCCCAATACCATGGCCTCGACAGATTCGCCGCCCGCAAGCAAATCGTTGCAGATCTTGAAAAACACGGATTCCTCGAATCCGTCAAACCGCACAAATTGATGGTGCCGCGCGGCGACCGCACCGGTGTCGTGATCGAACCGATGCTGACCGACCAGTGGTTTGTCGCAATGAGCAAACCGGCACCGGAAGGCACGCACTTCCCCGGCAAATCGATTGCTGAAGTGGCGCTGGAAAAAGTGGCGAATGGCGAAGTCAAATTCATTCCGGAAAACTGGACCACCACCTACAACCAGTGGTTGAACAATATCCAGGATTGGTGTATCTCCCGCCAGTTGTGGTGGGGGCACCAAATTCCAGCTTGGTACGATGAGGAGGGAAACTATTACGTTGCACGTACCGAAGAGGAGGCAAAAGCCAAAGCGGCTGAAAACGGCTACACACGCACACTGACACGTGACAACGACGTGCTCGACACCTGGTTCTCGTCCGCACTAGTGCCGTTCTCCACACTCGGCTGGCCGGAAGAAACACCGGACTACAAAATGTTCCTGCCGTCGTCGGTGCTGGTGACCGGCTTCGACATCATTTTCTTCTGGGTCGCGCGCATGGTGATGATGACCACACACTTCACCGGCAAGGTACCGTTCAAGGATGTGTACATCCACGGCTTGATTCGCGACAGCAGCGGCCAGAAGATGTCGAAGTCGAAAGGCAACACGCTCGACCCGATCGACTTAATCGACGGCATCGATGTCGAATCGCTGGTGGCCAAACGCACCGCCGGCCTAATGAATCCGAAGCAGGCCGACAGCATCGCGAAAGCCACGCGCAAGGAATATCCGAACGGCATCGCGGCATTCGGCACCGATGCATTGCGCTTCACGATGGCGAGCTATGCCTCCCTGGGCCGCAACATCAATTTCGACCTGAACCGCTGCGAGGGGTATCGCAACTTCTGCAACAAGCTGTGGAACGCGACGCGCTTCGTGTTGATGAATACCGAAGGCAAGGATTGCGGCGTACCGATCCTCACCGAAGGTGCCGACCTCACCTTCCCCTTCAAGGGGAAGGCCGGGATGGGGATGGGGGCGCCCGGCGCAGGGGAAGGTACTGAGTGCACCGACGCGTGCGGTCCCGGCGGCTACCTCGACTTCTCGCAAGCGGACCGCTGGATCGTGTCGCTGTTGCAACGCACCGAAGCCGAAGTCGAAAAGGGTTTTGCCGACTATCGCTTCGACAATATTGCGTCCGCCGTCTACAAATTCATCTGGGATGAATATTGCGACTGGTATCTCGAAGTCGCGAAAGTGCAAATCCAGCACGGCAGCGAAGCGCAGCAACGCGCCACGCGCCGCACCTTGTTGCGCGTGCTGGAAACCGTGTTGCGCCTCGCGCATCCGATCATTCCGTTCATCACCGAAACCCTGTGGCAAACCGTCGCGCCCCTGTCCGGACGCACGCTCGATCCGGCGGGCGACTCGATCATGCGCCAGGCCTATCCATTGCCGCAACCGGAAAAGATCGATGCGCAAGCGGAAAGCTGGATGGCGCAACTGAAATCGATGACAGATGCCTGCCGCAACCTGCGCGGCGAAATGCAATTGTCGCCTGCTTTGCGCGTGCCGCTGATCATTGAAGCGGCCAATGCAGACGGCAAAGCGTCATTGCAATCGTTCGCGCCGTACCTGCAAGCACTGGCGAAACTGTCCGATGTACAAGTGGTCGATATGCTGCCGACATCGCCGGCGCCCGTGTCCATCGTCGGCGATGCGAAGCTGATGCTGAAAGTCGAAATCGATATCGCCGCCGAACGCGAGCGCCTGTCGAAAGAGATCGCGCGACTGGACGGCGAAATCACGAAAGCCCATGCAAAACTCGGCAATGAAAGCTTCGTCGCACGTGCCCCGGCGCAAGTGGTTGCGCAAGAAAAAGAACGTTTGGCGAATTTTTCAACAACGCTTGAAAAGCTTCGCGAACAGTTTGATAAATTGCAAAAATCTTGATGTGCGAGGCCTTGATACTGAGGCTTCACCACCCATTAGGAAAATTGAATGAGACGACTCTTGATGACAGCGGTTGCCGCAGCCGTACTGACTTCTTTGGCAGCCTGGGCGCAGGAAGCCTCACCGGTTGGCCTGTGGAAAAACATCGACGACAAGACCGGTAAGCCGAAAGCCTTGATTCGCATCACCGAAGGCGACGGCGAACTCAAAGGCACCATCGAAAAGCTGTTTCGCGAGGCGGGAGAAGAACAAAACCCGACATGCAAAAAGTGTGAAGGCGCGCTGAAGGATCAGCCGATCATAGGCATGACGATTTTGTCAGGCATGAAGCACGACGGCGACGAGTTTAATGGCGGCAAAATTCTCGATCCCGTCAACGGCAAGCTGTACAAGAGCAGGATGACGCTGGCCGAAGGCGGCAAGAAGTTGAATGTGCGCGGTTATATCGGCATGCCGATGCTGGGCCGTACGCAGGTCTGGGTGCGCGAACAGTAATACATACCAATCTCTCATCAATAAAAATGCCGTTCAGCATTCCACTGAACGGCATTTTTATTTCAAGCGACAAACTCTGAGCGGATGCGACCTGATTACACGAAAGAAATCGTGAGTCCCGACAGCGTCACGCCGGAAAATGCCGTGGCCCACGTCTGGCCCGGCGCAATCGGATACGCATCGGTCCAGGTACCGGTGGCGATGATCTCGCCGGCGGTCAGCGCTTGGAACTGCGGCTGCGTTTTCAACACTTGATGCAAATGCCATAACGCATGCACCGGACTATCGAGTACATCGCTGCCGAAACCCGCTGCGCGCAATTCACCGCCACAGGACAGCGATATGCTGGCATTGGCCAGCACCTGCGCCAAGTGACGGCGCGTGACCGATGACAGCACGCGCGGTTCGCCTATGATCAGGGAGCCATGCAAGCCAAAAGCGGCAATGCAGTCGGCGGCTTCAAACTTCCAGTCAGGAAATGGGCACACCACGATCTCGAACGCATGCGCCATCCACTCAATGCAATCGGCGATTTCATCCAGTGTCGCATCCGGCGCCGGCGTTTTGCCGAGCTTGAACACGACTTCCGGTTCGAGGCGCGGCTGCACTGCGCCGGCCAGGCTTTGCAGGCCGCGATTATCTTCGGTATAGCGTACCGTCGAGTCGAACATCGGTGCCCAGATCGGCGCACGAATCTGCTCGAGCGCGCCATACTTGGGCCAAATCGTGCGATTGGTGAAACCGAGTTTGCGGCCGATCGGTATTTCGCCTTGCGCGATGCGGATATCCATGATGCTCTTGGCGATGTCATACCCATCCGCAATGGATAACGGCCCTTGAGAAGACAGTGTTGGCATTTGCTGCGCGTGCGCTCGCACATCGAGCAATTGGTGTGCGTAACGGGTGGCTTGCGTGGACATGAGCATGGCGGGACTCGATCGGAACAAGGATGATTGGTTGGCCCCCGCAATCCCGGAATCAGCCGCGTTCATTTTACGCAGCCGGGCTGAAACGAAATTGCGTTATCTCAAACGTAAAAAGCACGGCCAAACCAAAGAACCATTATAGAAGGAAGCATTGGGTAGGTTAATAAATACGCATTGGAACCCCTATATCCGTCAAGGTCATTGCAGATACCCATTATGCCGCCGGCGCATCCCACAGTTCGCCGTTCGGCCCGGTCCTCGGCGCACTCACGCCGAAGTGCGCGTAAGCCGATAGCGTCGCGATACGGCCGCGCGGCGTGCGCTGTAAAAAACCCTGCTGGATCAGGTAAGGCTCCAGCACATCTTCAATCGTGTCGCGTTCTTCGCCGATCGCGGCCGCCAGGTTGTCGAGACCGACCGGGCCGCCATTGAATTTGAACAAGACCGCTTCCAGCAATTTGCGGTCCATCAGATCGAAGCCGACCGGGTCGACATCCAGCATCACCAAGGCGGCATCGGCCATGGCCTTGGTGATGCGGCCATCCCCTTTGACTTCCGCATAATCGCGCACGCGGCGCAGCAGGCGGTTCGCGATGCGCGGCGTGCCGCGGCTGCGCTTGGCAATTTCAAATGCGCCGTCGTCGACGATCGGCGCATGCAGCAACGCGGCGCTGCGCGTGACGATACGGGCGAGTTCCTGCGGCGTATAAAATTCCAGCCGAGCGACGATGCCGAAGCGGTCGCGCAGCGGATTGGTCAGCATGCCGGCGCGCGTGGTGGCGCCGACCAGCGTAAACGGCTGCAAGTCGAGCCGCACCGAGCGTGCCGCCGGCCCTTCGCCGATCATGATATCGATTTGATAGTCTTCCAGCGCCGGATACAGGATTTCTTCCACCACCGGCGACAGCCGGTGAATCTCGTCGATGAACAGCACATCGTTGGCTTCCAGATTGGTCAGCAGCGCCGCAAGATCGCCCGCACGTTCCAGCACCGGGCCGGACGTCTGGCGCAGATTGACGCCCATTTCACGCGCAATGATATGCGCCAGCGTGGTCTTGCCGAGGCCCGGCGGCCCGAACAGCAAAGTGTGATCGAGCGCTTCGCGCCGCTGCCGCGCAGCGGTAATGAAAATTTCCAACTGGCTGTGGATCTTTTCCTGCCCGACATATTCGTCGAGTTGCTTGGGACGCAATGCACGTTCGATCGCTTCTTCATTCGGCGACACCGGGGTTGCCGCGATGATGCGTTGTTCAGTGAAATTGTCGGTTTGGATACTCATGGATTCAATTCCTCATTGGCCGCGCATTACCCCTTGGACAATGCCTTCAGCGCCAGCTTGATGCCGTCCGATACGCCGGTGCCGGCCGGCACCTGCTTCAACGCCAGCATCGCTTCTTTATCAGAATAGCCGAGTGCCGCCAGTGCGTTCAAGATATCGGAGGTTGCATCGCTGTGTACGACGCCGCCGGCAGCGCCCAGATCCGCACCCAGCTTGCCCTTCAGTTCCAGCAACAGCCGTTCAGCGGTTTTTTTGCCGATACCCGGAACTTTGGTGAGCCGTCCCGCCTCTTGCAAGGTAATTGCCTGCGACAGATCGGCCACCGACATGCCGGACAGAATCGACAAGGCGGTACGTGCGCCGACGCCGGATATCTTGATGAGTTGTTTGAATACGTTACGTTCCTCGGCCGTGCCAAAGCCAAACAACAAATGCGCGTCTTCGCGCACCGCGAGATGCGTCAATAGCACGACTTTTTCGCCCAGACCGGGCAAATTGTAAAACGTACTCATCGGCACATCGACTTCATAGCCGACGCCATTGCAATCCACCAAGAGCTGCGGTGGATTTTTCTCAAGCAAAACTCCTGAAAGACGGCCTATCATGTGGTCTGACCTTGAAAAAATTTAAGCTTTGCGGGACAGAGTCAAGCGCAGCGGTAGCCTATGCGGCCCGCTCTATCCCCAACAAATTATTGTGCAAATCATACAGGACAACCAGACGGGACAATGTACCTACGCCTCCATAAAATGAAGCGCCAAAATCTCTTGCCGCGCCCACTGTATTGGGGTGTCACGCTTCTTGGCGTATTGTGGGCGTTGCCTTTGACCCTCATCGGGATAGCGCTGGCACTGCCGACGATCGTGTGCCGCGGACACCTCTATCTGGTACGGGAATCGACGCCGGCATTGCTGGTCAGCGGACCGTTCGCCGATTACCTGCTGGCGCGCCATCCGTTCGGCGCGATGTCGGCCATGGCAATCGGCCATATCGTGATCGCGGACCGGCAGGCGCTGACCAAGCAAATCCTGACCCATGAACTGGCGCATGTCGGACAAGCGGCGCGCTGGGGAATTGTGTTTCCCTTTGCCTATCTGGCATCCAGCGCATGGGCCGCGTTGCGGGGCC
Source organism: uncultured Oxalobacteraceae bacterium (assembly GCA_946478765.1). The sequence continues at coordinate 9,726 of CAMLDH010000009.1, forward strand.
GGGATGCCTACTGGCACAACATTTTTGAAATTGCGGCGCGCAATGCCGAAAAGCACGGCTAGCCGATCAAGCGTCCACCGCGTACCCGCAATCCCTTTTTCGCCAAGCCGGGCGCAAGCGCGCCAAGTGCCGCCAATGCATCGCCGCTATGCGCATGACAGATGGCAACACCCAATGCATCGGCGGCATCGGTACTGGGCATGCCGGATAACAGCAACAGGCGCTGCACCATGTCCTGCACCTGCTGCTTGTGCGCCTTGCCATGACCGACGACTGCCTGCTTGACTTGCAGCGCGGTGTATTCGGCCACACTCAGATCGGCATTCACCAACGCGCAAATCGCCGCCCCGCGCGCTTGCCCAAGCAAAAGCGTCGACTGCGGATTGACGTTGACGAATACTTTTTCGATGGCGGCGCAATCCGGAGCGTAAGTGCGGATGATTTCTGAAACGCCGGAGAGGATGGTTTTCAAGCGTTGCGGCAGGTCGGCGTCGGCTGTTTTGATGGTGCCGGAGGCGATATAGGTGAGCTTGCTGCCGTGCTTGTGGATGACGCCAAAGCCGGTGGTGCGCAAGCCGGGGTCGATGCCGAGGATTTTCATGGTTGTCGCCGCATCGCTAATCGAACCGGCATTCCGGCAGACGCCGGAATGCCGTTATTGCTACCACCGTAGTTTAATGGCGGAAGTGCCGTGTACCCGTGAGCAACATCACCACGCCCTGTTCATCGGCCGCATCGATCACTTCCTGATCGCGCATCGAGCCGCCCGGCTGGATCACGCAAGTCGCCCCTGCCGCCACCACGACATCCAGACCATCGCGGAACGGGAAGAACGCATCGGACGCCACCGCCGAACCGGCCAACGTCAATCCTGCATTCTGCGCCTTGATCGACGCAATACGCGCCGAATCGACGCGGCTCATTTGACCTGCGCCGACACCCAGGGTCATGCCGTTGCCGCAGAACACGATCGCATTCGACTTCACGAATTTCGCGACGCGCCATGCAAACATCATGTCTTGCAATTGCTGCGGTGTCGGCTGCTTCTTGCTCACCACTTTCAATTCCGCCACCGTGACGTTTTTGGCATCCGGCGATTGCACCAGCAAGCCGCCGCCGACGCGTTTGACGTCGTGCGCATTGAGGCCGCCGCCGAGCGGAATCTGCAGCAGGCGCACATTCTGTTTCGCCGCAAAAATCTGCCTGGCTTCGGCTGTGAACGAGGGCGCAATCAGCACTTCGACGAATTGCTTGGCCACCGCTTCGGCCGCCTTGCCGTCCAGTTCGCGATTGAAGGCGATGATGCCACCAAACGCCGAAGTCGGATCGGTTTGCAGCGCCTTGCCGTACGCGTCCAGCGGTGTCGCGCCGAGCGCCACGCCGCACGGATTGGCATGCTTGACGATCACGCAGGCGGTTTCATCAAACGTCTTCACGCATTCCCATGCCGCATCGGCATCACCGATATTGTTGTATGACAGCTCCTTGCCTTGCAACTGCATGTAGTTGGCCAGCGCGCCCTCGAACGGCGCCGGATCGCAATAAAACGCGGCCGATTGATGCGGGTTTTCGCCGTAGCGCATTTCCTGCACTTTTTCGAAATGCAGGTTCAGTGTTTGCGGATAGCTGCTGCGTGTCGCGTGCTGTTTATCTTCACCCAGGCTGGTCAGATAATTGGTGATGGCGCCGTCATACTGCGCCGTATGCGCAAACACTTTTTTCGCGAGCGAAAATTTGGTGTCGTAGCTGACGTCGCCATTGCCGGCTTTCAGTTCATCCAGCACGCGGCTGTAATCGACCGGATCGCAGATGACGATCACATCCTTGTGGTTTTTGGCCGACGAACGCAACATGGTCGGGCCGCCGATGTCGATGTTTTCAATCGCATCTTCCAAAGAGCACTGGTCCTTGGCGACGGTTTGCTGGAACGGGTACAGGTTCACCACCACCATGTCGATAGTTGGAATGCCATGCTTTTCCAGCGCGGCGGCATGCTCCGGAAAATCGCGGCGCGCCAGAATGCCGCCGTGCACTTTCGGATGCAGGGTTTTCACACGGCCATCCAGCATTTCCGGAAAGCCGGTGTAATCGGCCACCTCGGTGACCTTCACGCCATTGTCCGCCAGCAGCTTGGCGGTGCCGCCGGTGGAGAGGATATTGACGCCCATCGCGGAAAGCGCGCGTGCGAAATCGAGCACGCCGGTTTTATCGGAGACGGAAATAAGAGCTTGTTTGATCATGATGAACAATGCTGGAAGTGATTGATAAGGTAAAAACGGTAAGGCTGATCGACGTGCTGCGTCACTGCTTTTACCTTATGCATTTCCCGGCCATGCGCCGGCGCTCAAGCGGGAAATGCGCTGTTACAACAATCCGTGCTGTTGCAGTTTCTTGCGTAATGTATTGCGGTTGATGCCCAACATTTCGGCCGCTTGCGACTGGTTGCCTTCGGCCCGCGCCATCACGGCTTCGAGGATCGGCTTTTCAACGGTAAAGACCACCATTTCGTAGACATTGGATGGTTGCTGTTCGCCCAAGTCCTTGAAATACTTTTCAAGGCTTTTCTTGACGATGTCCTGGATATTGTCTTTGCTCATGCTATGCAGTGGGATGGGCTTAATATTTTTTAAATACTTTCAACATTGCGGAACAAAGCGGGCATCGCATGCTTAAGCAAGCGGCACTTTGTCCTCAACATCTCAGATAAAGATCAGGCAGCCAGTTTCTGTTCCGCCAGGCCGTATTGTAACCGCTCGCCATAGGCCGACTGCAATTCGAAGAAGGCATCGACGGCGGCAAGTTGTTCGTCGCAGCTTTCCAGCCGGTTCATCGTTTGCCGAAACGCTTCACCGCCGGCCAGGTCGCGCACATACCAGCCGATGTGTTTGCGCGCGGTACGCACACCCATGAATTCGCCGTAAAACGCATAGTGCGCGCGCAAATGTTCATCCATCAACGCCCGCACTTCCGCCACCATCGGGCTGGGCAGATATTCGCCGGTACGCAGGAAATGATCGATCTCGCGGCAGATCCAGGGACGTCCCTGCGCGGCGCGGCCGATCATCACCGCATCTGCTTTGGTCACCGCCAGGACGAATTTTGCCTTCTCGGGCGTCGTGATGTCGCCGTTGGCCACCACCGGAATCGATACCGCAGCCTTGACCGCCGCAATCGTGTCGTATTCCGCTGCGCCGCTATAGCCATCGGCGCGCGTGCGGCCATGCAAGGTCAGCATCGCGATACCGCTCGCCTCGGCCATGCGGGCAATCGTCAGTGCATTCTTGTTGTGCCGATCCCAGCCGGTGCGAAACTTGAGCGTAACCGGCACATCGACTGCAGCGACTACCGCATCCAGAATCCGGCCGACCAGCGCCTCGTTTTGCAGCAACGCGGAACCGCACCAGCTTTGGCACACCTTTTTTACCGGGCAACCCATGTTGATGTCGATGATTTGTGCGCCGTGATCGACATTGAATTTTGCGCAATTGGCCAGCATGGCCGGATCGGCGCCGGCGATCTGCACCGCTTTCGGTTCCATTTCGCCATCGTGATTGATGCGGCGCGCCGTCTTTTCACTCGCCCACAAGCGCGGATCGGACGCGGCCATTTCAGACACCGCATAGCCGGCGCCGAGCTGTTTGCACAACTGACGGAAAGGCCGGTCCGTCACCCCTGCCATCGGGGCGACAAAGACATTGTTGCGGAGGAGATAAGGGCCGATATTCACGACAAGACATGGCGAATGCGAAAGGCGCTATTTTATCCTTATCCGCCCGTTATCCCTAATCCAGTCGCAGCTTTTACCAACAAGCCCGGCGGCCCGCGCAAGAGGATTTACCGCGCCGCCGGTTTGTCGCATTCAGGATGCGTTGGCTTGCCCGCTCAGACATAAATGCGGGGCTGATCCATGGCGGGCGAAACCCTCATTCAATCTCGTCCAGCGCCGCAGTGCGCAGATGCGCGACATCGCCCCATTGCATGAGCTGCAAAGCAGCGCCATCCCAGAAGAACCGATTGATGCTGGCGTTCAGGATGTCAAAATCGCGCGGCTGCAGCAAATCGATGCCTTTGGCCGCACGATACGCGCAATCGAGCACGCCGCCATGGGCGACCAGCGCCACCTTGCGATAACGGCCGTCCGCCGCAATACGCGTCATCGCGCCCACCGCGCGTGCGAAAAATTCGCGCAAGGTCTCCGCCACATGCACGCCCTCCGGATAGCGCGCATCGACTTCGCGCGCCTGCAACGCGGCATACGCTTCCGGATAACGCGCGCCGATATCGGCGTACAGCAATCCTTCAAATGCGCCGAAACAGCGCTCGCGCAGACCGGGCTCGATCTGCACCGCCATGCCGCGCGGCGTGGCAATCGCGCGTGCGGTTTGCAACGCGCGCTGCAAATCGCTGGCGATGATTGCATCGAGCTCTTCGCTCAACAACGCCTGACCCAATGCAGCGGCCTGACGCGTCCCTTCTGCGTTAAGTGCAATATCGAGATGACCCTGCAGACGCCGCTCGGCATTCCATGCGGTCTCGCCGTGGCGAATCAAGAGGATTTCTGTCATGCGGTTCTCGCTCCACCGTAAGTGGGCCCAGCCAAAAACGGATTCAATGTGTAAAGGCCGATGAGTCTTGCTTGCGCCAGCACGTGCGCGCGTATCGCATCACGCACCTGCTGGCCCGTGAATTTTCCGTCGACCGGTACGCGTTCGATATCGAGCGCATACAACGTAAAGACGTAGCGATGCATGATCGCATCGTTCCACGGTGGGCATGGCCCATCGTAGCCGTAGTAGTCGCCCGCCATGTCCGGATCATTCGCAAACCAGCCGGTGTAGTCGTTGAGGCCATGACGCACGCCGGCGCAATCGGGCACGTCCGGGCCGGGCTTGCCGCGCGGCGTCACGCCATTGCTGAATTGGCCGGCGGCGAGCGCGGCAGAACCAGCCGGCAAATCGATCAAGGTCCAATGGAAGAAATCGACGCGCGGCAAATCGGCGGGGACTGTCTTGCCATCCTGGTTCACATCGTCGCCGCGCGACGGTACATCCATGTCATGACAAATCAGCGTCAAGGATTTTGTGTTGCCCGGCACCTCGCTCCACGCCAGATGCGGACTCTTGTTGGAAGACAAGCTGACGTGCGTCATGGGATCGATGACGCAAAATGCATATTCACCCGGAATGAAGCCGCCATCCTTGAAAGAATCGCTCCAGAATTTCATCATGGTTCCTTTCAATTGCAATGCAGGTAAAAATGTGATCCGGGGATGTGCGTCTGGTTCAGCATTTACACTTTCGGCCTGACTTGCAGCCAGAACGTTACCGGCCCGTCGTTGGTCAACGACACTTGCATGTTGGCACCGAACTGCCCGGTTTCGACCCGAGCATGTTTGCTGCGCGCTTGCGCGACAAAATAATCGAACAGGCGCCGCCCCTCTTCCGGCACGGCAGCCGGCGTAAACGATGGCCGGGTGCCGGATTGCGTATCGGCCGCCAAGGTGAATTGCGGCACCAGCAACAAGCCGCCCGCCACATCCGCCACGCTGCGATTCATCTTGCCCGCGTCATCGGAAAAAACCCGGTAGGGCAGCAGCTTGCTCAACAGCGCCTGCGCTTCCCTGTCCGTGTCGCCGCGCTCCGCGCACACCAGCACCATCAAACCGGCATCGATGGCGCCGACCGTGATGCCATCGACGGCAACCGCAGCGTGCGTTACCCGCTGCAAAAGGGCGATCACGCGCGCTCCCGCATCAAGCCAGTGTCACCCGTGCAAACTTGCGCTTGCCGACCTGCACCACAAACGTCCCCGCATCCACCTTCAAGGCCTTGTCGCTGATCGCCGCACCGTCGATCCGCACGCCGCCCTGCTCAACCATGCGCAGCGCTTCCGACGTCGACGCGCACAGATTCGCCTGCTTCAGCAATTGGCCGATGCCCAACGGTGCGCCGCTCAGGCTGACTTCCGCAACGTCATCCGGAATGCCGCCCTTCGCGCGATTATTGAAGTCGGCCAATGCCTCTTCCGCCGCCTGGCGCGAATGGAAACGCTCGACGATTTCCTGCGCCAGCAACACCTTGATATCGCGCGGATTGCGGCCTTCCGCCACGTCCTTCCTGAACTGCGCAATCTCGGCCAGCGAACGGAACGACAGCAGTTCGTAATAACGCCACATCATCACGTCGGAAATGCTCATCACCTTGGCAAACATCGTATTGCCGGGTTCGGTGATGCCGATGTAATTGCCCTTCGATTTCGACATCTTTTCGACGCCATCTAGGCCTTCCAGCAGCGGCATGGTCAGAATGCATTGCGGCTCTTGTCCGTAATCTTTTTGCAGCTCGCGCCCCACCAGCAAATTGAATTTCTGGTCGGTGCCGCCGAGCTCCAGATCGGAACGCAACGCGACCGAGTCGTAACCCTGCATCAGCGGATACAGCAATTCATGCACGGAAATCGGCGTGCCGGCCTTGAAGCGCTTGGTGAAATCCTCGCGCTCCAGTATCCGCGCGACGGTGTACTTGGCCGACAACTCGATCATGCCGCGCGCACCGAGCGGATCCGACCATTCGGAGTTGTAGCGGATTTCGGTCCGGGCCGGATCGAGCACCAGGCTGGCCTGCGCAAAATAGGTTTTCGCATTGGCCTCGATCTGTTCGCGCGTCAACGGCGTCCGCGTGATATTGCGCCCCGACGGATCGCCGATCATCGACGTGAAGTCGCCAATCAGGAAAATGACGGTGTGCCCCAGATTCTGCAACTGGCGCATCTTGTTGAGCACAACCGTGTGGCCCAAATGCAAGTCCGGCGCGGTCGGATCGAGGCCGAGCTTGATACGCAAGGGTTTGCCGGTTTGCTCGGCGCGCGCCAGCTTTTGCGCGAATTCGGTTTCGATCAACAACTCATCCACACCGCGCTTGGTAATTTCCAGGGCCTCCTTGACGGCATCCGACAGCGGAAGCGTTGACGACGGTGTGCCGGATGGCGTCGTTTTGGTATTAAGCAATTGCGGGTGAGCGTTCATTTGATGACAAAAGTTAAACTGTAAATGGGAAAAATCAATACCATGTGTTTGGTATAATCATTGCCTCTTTTAATGTTGCTGGGCACCAATAAAGACCAATATCAGATTGCGTCGAAACAGCAAATTTTAACTTATTGCATGTTCCCTATAGATAAATTCACGCGTATTCGCGCGGGTGGCAGGCTTTTTTTTGGCTCTTCGCGCAAAACCCGCATCGTCTCCGCATCGGCGCTGATCTTGGCCGCATGCGCGTTTGGCGCCGCCGGCGTAGCCCCCATGGCGCCCGATGCATCGAATCTGCCGGTCAAGTCGATCACCGAGAAACTTGCATTGCCGCAGTTGTCGGAACAAGTCGCTGCCTTGTCCAGTCATGACCAGCATTATGTCAGCGAAGAAAAAGTCCGGGCGGGCGATACGCTTGCGGCATTGATGACGCGGCTCGGCATCAATGACGACGCGGCGGCCAATTTCATCAAGTCGGACAACACTGCGCGCGCGGTGTTGCAACTGAAAGCCGGCAAACGCGTACAAGCGCAAATTTCGGGCGATGGCGAACTCGATTGGCTGAGCACAACCGTCGCCGATAGTCGCGACAATCCGGTCAAGAATATCGTGATTCAACGCGACGGCAAAGGCTTCAAGGCATTCGAAGCGCCGGCCAAGCTGGAAAAGCGGGTTGAGATGCATTACGGTGAAATCCGGTCATCGCTGTTTGCCGCGACCGATGCGGCGCAAATCCCGGATAATGTCGCCACGCAAATCGTCGACATGTTCTCTACCGATATCGACTTCGCCTCCGATTTGCGGCGCGGCGACCGTTTCAACGTGGTGTACGAGACATTCTGGCAAAACGGCGAATTCGTGCGCGCCGGCCGCATTCTGGCAGCCGAGTTTTTGAATGCCGGCAAAACATTTCAGTCAGTCTGGTTCGATGAGCCGAACAGCCAGCAAGGCGGCGGCTATTACGGCTTCGACGGCAAATCCTTGAAAAAGGCATTTCTCAAATCGCCGCTCGAATTCTCCCGCATCTCATCCGGATTTTCGATGCGCCAGCATCCAATTTCGGGACAATGGAAACAACATAAAGGCGTCGATTTTGCCGCGCCCACCGGCACACCGATCCGGGCTGCGGCGGACGGCGTGATCGATTTCTCGGGCGTGCAAGGGGGTTATGGCAACATGGTTGTCGTCAAACACTGGGACAAGTTTTCCACTGCCTATGCGCACATGAGCCGCTTCGCTAACGGAATACGCAAGGGTAGCAAGGTCAGCCAAGGAGAGGTGATCGGTTACGTCGGCACGACCGGCTGGTCCACCGGCCCGCATTTGCATTACGAATTCCGCGTCAATAACGAGCCGCGCGATCCGCTGGCAGTGGATGTACCGAATGCGCAACCGCTGGCCGGCGCAGATTTGCAACGCTTCCGCGCAGTCGCATCCGACATGTCGCACCGCTTCGCCTTGCTGGCGCCCGATGGCAACGACGCCAAACTGGCATCCAGATAATTTATTTGCCGGGTTTGTCTGCATATATTGCAGGCAAATGCCGCACTCTGAACCGTTCGCCGGTCAAGGCTTGTAAAATCGCCTTTCGACGAACGGTTTTTTTATGTCCACGCCATCCCACACTTCTCCTCTCTTCATCGGCCTGATGTCCGGCACCAGCCTGGACGGCGTCGATGGCGTGCTGTCCTCGTTCTCCGACGATGCTTCCGGCACAAATCACACGCTGGCATCGGCGTATGTCGCGTTTCCGCCTGCCTTGCGCACCGATTTGATGGCGCTGCAGGCAAGCGGCGACAACGAGATCCATCGCGAAGCACTGGCGGCCAATGCATTGGCCGAACTGTATGCGGCCTGCGTTACGCAATTACTGGCACGGGCTGGGCTGACGCCTGAGGCGATCTGCGCAATTGGCGTGCATGGCCAGACGATACGCCACCGGCCCGAACTGGGTTATACACGCCAGACAAACAACCCAGCCTTGCTGGCCGAGTTGTGCGGCATCGACGTAATCGCCGATTTTCGCAGCCGCGATATCGCCGCCGACGGCCAGGGTGCGCCGCTGGTACCGGCTTTCCATCATGCGATGTTTGGCCGCCGGAATGAAACGCGCGTGGTGGCCAATATCGGCGGCATCAGCAATATCAGCGTACTGGAAAATGGGGAAGAGGCACGCGTCATCGGCTTCGATACTGGTCCCGGCAACGTGTTGATGGACGCGTGGATCGCGCAGCATCAAGCCAAGGAATACGACGCAGACGGCGCTTGGGCCGCGTGCGGCAAGGTGGATGACGGACTGTTGGAGGCGCTGCGCAGCGACGCTTTTTTTACACTGCCGCCGCCGAAAAGCACCGGCCGCGACTTGTTTCATTCGGCTTGGCTGCGCTCCAGACTCGCGCCATTTGCGACGCTCGCTCCGGTCGACGTACAAGCAACCTTGGCGGCATTCACTGCCGGTACGCTGGCCGATACCATTGCCAGCCATGCATCTAATGCGAAAACGGTTTATGTATGCGGTGGCGGCGCCTACAACACCCATTTGATGCGACGCTTGCAGGATGCATTGGTGTCTCGCAACCAAGCCGCGACTGTCTTGACGACCGACGCGCTCGGCGTCGCGCCCCATCATGTGGAAGCCTTGGCATTCGCGTGGCTCGCGCATCGCTTCACTGTGCGGCGGCCGGGCAACCTGCCGGCCGTGACCGGTGCCCGCGGATTGCGGATTCTGGGCGCGCTTTATCCGGTGAAATAAAATCCGGCGAAATAAAAAAAGCGCAGCCTAGGCTGCGCTTTTTTTGCATTGAAACTCCGAATCAGGAGAATGACGACCCGCAACCGCAGGTGGTGGTCGCATTCGGATTCTTGATCACGAATTGCGCACCTTCCAGATCATCCTTGTAATCGATTTCGGCGCCGACCAGATATTGGTAGCTCATCGAATCGATCAACAAATGCACGCCATTCTTGGTCATGGTCGTGTCGTCTTCATTGACAATTTCGTCGAAGGTAAAGCCGTACTGGAAACCGGAACAACCGCCTCCCTGCACAAACACGCGCAATTTCAGGTCGGGATTGCCCTCTTCCTCGATCAACTGAGCTACTTTCATTGCAGCGCTATCGGTAAAGATAATCGGTGCGGGCATTTCGGTAACGGCATTCATTTCGGACTCCTGCAAGACAAGCAATGGTTCATTATAGCCGCTTGACGATTATTATGTACTGGACGACGCCAGCTTCAATACCGGCTCGCCAACTTCATCGTAGGAGAGTTTACCGGACACCACAGCGCCGCCGTGCATTTCCAGCGCTTTATAATTTACATCGCCAGTTATGCGGGCTTTCGGCTGTAATTCAAGCAGTTCGGATGAAAAAACCGGGCCGGTGATTTCGCCGTTCACCACAAGATACGCAACGCGCACTTCGCCTTCGACTTTCGCGTGCTCGGAAATCACCAGCATGCTGGCCTGGTCTTCGTCCGCGATGACATTGCCTTTGACGTGACCATCGATACGCAAACCGCCCTTGAAATGCAAATTACCTTCGATCCTGGTCGCCATGCCAATCAGGCTGTCGATCGTGCTTTTGGTTTTTCGGCCAAACATGATGGCTCCTTTACAAATTGGCAGACTGCTGGGCGCGTATTTGGCCCCGCTCGAGGACTCGTGCCTGGACGGCCTTCATCGAAGCGCCTTCCGGCATGGTCAAAACACCTTCCACGCGCTGATAATGCTTGAATCCAAGTTTGAACTTGTCAGCATCGGCAGCATTTCCTTGAGGAAAGTTAATCATAGCACTTTTGCCCCCTTGCAGAACCATTACCGCAAGTTGCAAGTTCCCGACAAAATCACGATCCCCCTTGCCGCCCTGCATAATTAACAAGCGATAACGCAACTGGTTTGGCGCAACGATATCGGCCTTTAAACGCCGAATCGATATCCCTAGCGGGCCGGTATCGGTGGGCAGCAGACTCTCGAAAAATGCCAGATCTTCTTTTAGTTTAATGTTTTCCGATTCCAGCGTCTTGACTTGCATCACTAACTGTTTTTGTGCGGACCGCTCGATATTGAGCTGGCTTTCCGCCGCATTGACTGTCGTCGAGAATTGGTCGCGTTCAGTACGGATTTTTTCGATCTGCTCCTGAAGCGTTGCGAATTGCTCCTTGTTCGCCCCAGGATTGAAGCCGGCAATACTGCGCCCAAGGTCGTAAGCCCACATCGACATTGCCCCACCCAGACCCAGCACAATCGCAAAGAACACGATCCGAAAGGGCCATGGCATTTGGGTCCTGATCGTCATTTTGGGTGCGGAAACGGACATGCGCCGAACCCAGAGTTTGAACTTCAGCGAATTGGAAAACGGATGGGGAGATGTCATGTATTTGTTTGTATTGGCTTATGGCATCACCGGAATATGCATCAATCCGGTTGTCTCATCAAGGCCGAACAGGATATTCATGCATTGAACGCCCTGTCCCGCAGCACCTTTAACGAGATTATCTTCGACTACCAGAATCACCAATAAATCCCCGCCGCCAGGACGATGCACGGCAATGCGCAGCATGTTCGAAGCGCGCACCGAACGCGTTTCCGGAAGACTGCCGGCCGGCATCACATCGACAAAGCGATCGTTCCTGAAATGATTTTCGTACAGTCCCTGGAAATCGGTATTGCGCGCCTCCGGCAAAATGCTTGCATACAGCGTCGAATGGATGCCGCGTATCATCGGCACCAAGTGCGGCACGAACGTCAGGCCGATTTTGCGGCCGGCGATTGCCTGCAAACCCTGCACGGTTTCCGGCAAATGCCGATGCCCCTTCACACCGTAGGCCTTGAAGTTGTCGGCCGCTTCCGCCAGCAAGGTCGCCACTTCCGCCTTGCGGCCGGCGCCGGACACGCCCGACTTGCAGTCGGCGATTAACCCATTCTCGTTGACGAGCGGTTTGCCTTGCGCCAAAAGCGGTGCATAACCCAATTGCATTGAGGTCGGATAGCAGCCCGGCAAGCCTATAATGCGCGCCTTCTTGATGGCTTCGCGATTCACTTCCGGCAATCCGTACACCGCCTCCTCCAGTAGATCAGGGCACGAATGCGGCATGCCATACCATTTCTCAAACTCGGCGGTATCCTTGAGGCGGAAATCCGCGGCCAGGTCGATGATTTTCACGCCCGCCGCGAGCAATTCCGGCGCCTGCGCCATCGCCACACCATGCGGCGTCGCAAAAAACACCACGTCGCATTCCCTGAGTTTGGCTTTTTCGGGTGCCGAGAAAGCGAGTGAAACGTGGCCGCGTAACGATGGGTACATGTCGGCGACCGGCATGCCGTCCTCCTTGCGCGACGTGATGGCGGTTAATTTCACTTCCGGGTGCGGTGCCAGCAAGCGCAGCAACTCGACGCCTGTGTAGCCAGTGCCGCCGACGATACCAACTTTGATCATGCTTTTTCCTTACGTGAGATTTACGCTGATTTTATTTTAACAGGCACCCAAAAAGCTTCTGTCAAATGCAAAAAGCCGCCGGGCGCAAACCAGGCGGCTTTTCGATGCTCTGAAAACGCAGATTAGCGCTTGGAGAACTGCTTGGCGCGGCGTGCTTTACGCAGACCGACCTTCTTACGTTCAACTTCACGTGCATCGCGCGTGACGAAACCTGCTTTGGACAACTCCGGCTTCAGCGTGGCATCGTAGTCGATCAATGCACGGGTAATGCCGTGGCGGACTGCACCGGCTTGGCCGGATTCACCGCCGCCATGGACGTTGACCTTGATGTCGAAACGCTCGACGTTGTTGGTCAGTTCCAGCGGTTGACGGATAACCATCAGGCCAGTCTCGCGTGAAAAATATTCGTTAGCCGGTTTGCCGTTGACGACGATCTGGCCACTGCCGACCTTGATGAAGACGCGCGCAACTGCACTCTTGCGACGGCCGGTTCCGTAATTGTAGTTACCGATCATGTCTGTTCCTTACAGTTCGAGTGCTTTGGGTTGCTGCGCAGTGTGCGGATGCGTTGCCTCTGCGTACACTTTGAGCTTCTTGATCATCGCGTAGCCGAGCGGGCCTTTAGGCAACATGCCTTTGACCGCTTTCTCAAGCGCGCGCCCCGGAAAACGCTCTTGCATTTTCTGGAAATTCGTTTCGTAGATGCCGCCCGGATAACCGGTGTGGCGGAAATACGTTTTATTCAGCGCTTTGGTGCCGGTCACGCGCAGCTTGCCTGCGTTGACGACCACGATGAAATCGCCCGTGTCGACGTGCGGAGTAAATTCCGGTTTGTGTTTGCCGCGCAATCGGAGTGCCACTTCGCTGGCAACACGTCCGAGGACTTTGTCCGTCGCGTCAATCACGAACCAGTCACGCTTGACCTCATGGGTTTTAGCGGAAAAGGTTTTCATGATGACTTCCTAACTAGATTAAATGCTCAAATTGGTGGTTCCGCGCATTCGCCGTTGCGGGCGTTGTGCGGACTCGGCCTTGTTATCTCTTTCCTGAGCAAACGGAAAGCCGGAAATTATAGCCCTTTTCAAGGGCTTGGCGTCAAATTTAATTGCAAAGACGGGCAAGCGGCGAAGTTTGCGATCGCAACGTTAAGGGATAAAAAAAACCCGAAGCCGCGAAGCTTCGGGTTTAAATCCACACCAAAGGAGGAGGGTGGAGGAGACAACAGCTTGATCGCTTCCGCTTTGAGAAACCTCAACGATCAATAAATTAATTATAGCGACTCCGATTGTGCGCCGCAAGGTAAATTAGCGAAATTTGTTTGCCCATTGAGAGAGAAGCATTTCATCAAAAAATAAATCCCATAAAAATCATGCTCTTATATTTATATTTCACAATGTGGCAAGCATTGCGCAATGCGAATTTCGTTGCATTGCAGCAAAAATCACCTAATTTATGGGATATTCAGGCGCGAAAACAGTCCCCAAGTCTCGCTTTTGCCTGATAAATAGAGGCGGTCGGACCAGTTACAATACCGTCTGTCTGAAATCAAGAGAGATCACAATGGAATGCACAGTACGCTGGACCGGCTTGTCCGGCATGACATTTTTGGCGGAAACCGGCTCCGGCCATGTGGTAACAATGGATGGCGCGCCGGAAGGCGGCGGACGCAACTTGGCGCCGCGTCCGATGGAAGTAGTCCTGGCCGGCACCGGCGGCTGTACCGCCTATGATGTGGTGCTGATCCTGCGCAAAAGTGGACAAGACATCCGGGCCTGCGATGTGACGCTCAAGTCGGAACGCGCGGAAAAAGATCCAAAGGTCTTTACCAAGATCCATTTTCATTTCACTGTCCGTGGCAGGAATCTAAAATCGAACCTGGTGGAACGCGCAATCAAACTCTCGCATGAAAAATACTGCTCCGCCTCCACCATGCTGGAAAAGACTGCGGAAATAACGCACTCTTTTGAAATCGTGGATGATCTGACAGAGAACCCGAGCGAGTAATCCGCCGCGCCTGATGCGGCATCTGCCTGCAGCGCCACCGAGTTATCCGCGCAAAATCGGCATACAGCTTTGTTGCAGGAGGAGGATGCCGGATCGAGGGTCTGATCGTCGGCGCGCAACACCGCTTCGATCGTCCGTTCGCGCCCATCCGGCACGCGTCTTTCGGCACCGGCCGGATTGCAGGCTTGGCACATCTTGGCCTGTCTATAAATAGTAAGCAGTCGTCGTCATCACCTTTGCCATTGCCTGCATTGCCTTTTGCACCGGCACTGGCGTATCTGCCGCGCCTAACGCCTTGGCGGCGGCACCATGTTCGATCTCATCCAGCCGCATCTGATCCACGATCGCCCGCGACTTCGCATCCTGCGGCGGCAGATGTTGCATATGACTTTCCAGATGCGCCTCGACTTGGCGTTCGGTTTCGACGACGAAACCCAGGCTTTGCGCATCACCCAGCCGGGCCGCCACGGCGCCCAGCGCAAAGGCGCCCGCATACCAAAGAGGATTCAACAGGCTAGGCTGAGAACCGAGTTCGGTCAAACGTTGCGCAGTCCAGGCCAAATGGTCTTCTTCATCGCGCGCCGCCTGCGCAAATTGTTGCCTTAATGCATCGGTATGCGCAAATTGGCCTTGCGCTTCATACAAGGCTTGGGCGCAAATCTCCCCTACATGATTGACCCGCATCAAGCCGGCGCTATGGCGCCGCTCCGAACTATCGAGCGCAGCTTCGTCGATACACGCAGCGGGATTGGGCCGCGCGGCAGCCGCGATACCAGCCACGGCCCGTAGCATCTTGTCAAAACGAATAATACTTGCATCCAAACGTCGCATATCACGCACCATTACCTTCAAAAACCGCAACGACCCGTTGCACAAAAACCACACAATAACTGGTAAATTGCCATGCAGACAAAATTCTCTTTGCCCTAAAACCCGATATTTGTTGAAATAGTTACCAACTTCTTGATCACATGGTTTGGAAGTCTTGGCAGGGACGTTACCACTAGCGACCTTGGTGAGTACATATAAAAATATTGTAGCGCGATCAACTCTCGGAGATTACTTAATGAAAAAATCGCTTCTCGCATTGGCAGTACTCGGTGCGTTTGCAGGTGTTGCTTCCGCGCAAACTTCGGTGACCATCTATGGTTCGTTTGACGGTGGCGTGCGCAGTCAGACCAATGTTGATGCCGCTGGCAACAGCAAATTGACAATGGGTTCGAATGGCACCTACTACTCCAACCGCCTTGGCTTCAAGGGCGTAGAAGATCTGGGTGGCGGTCTCAATGCACACTTTGCGCTTGAAACGGGTTTCAACACCGGCACAGGCGCATTGGACAATCCCGCTGGGCGCTTGTTTAACCGAGGTGCATCAGTAGGCCTAGGCGGAACATGGGGTTCGATTGATTTTGGACATCAGTACACCACCGTATTTAAGACGATGGCCGCCTATGATCCGCTTGGCTACAAATACACGGGAATTGACCCGGTCATAGGAATGTCAGGGGGCACTGGCAACGGCGCGACACGATTCGATAACGATATCCAATACACTGGTACGTTTGGCCCAGTGACCGCGCGTGCAGAACTCGCACTAGGTGAAGTTGCCGGAAGCTCAAGTGTCAATTCTGCGCAAAGCGTTGGCTTGAATTATGAGGGTGGCCCACTGGCCCTCGGTGCGGCCTATTTACAACGGAAAGACGGAACGACAGCATCTGCTGCCACTTTCGATTATAAAAATTACACTCTAGGTGGCGCGTATAAGTTCGGCCCCGCCCGTGTTGCAGCAGGCTACTCGAATCAAAAACAAGCATCGGCCACGGTCGATACCACTACCAAAAATGCTTGGGTTGGCTTGAGTTACGCGGTAGCACCGGCCACTGAAATTACTGGTGCCTATTTTCAGACCAAGCTGTCTGCTGGTGTAAATGGTGCTGGCGATGGCAAGAAAAACCTCTTGATGCTGTCCGCGACTTACGCTCTGTCCAAACGTACGAACCTTTATGCTTTGATCGACCAAGCAACACTTAACGGCGCTCTGCGTATCGGCGGCAATGCTGCAATGAATCAAGACCGTCAACGTGACGTAGCAGTAGGTATTAACCACCTCTTCTGATCCAGCAGTTAATGCTTGAATTGTTGTAGTAGATAACACTGACGGGCTTGCAAAATTGTGAGCCCGTTTTTATTTTTGCCTCCCCCCTCCAGAACGCACCAACATGGCACATCCAGCCAAATCGACATTGATCGACAGTTGCAAAACTGTCACCATTTCGCATGACATGTTATTTTTTTATAACTTTTTGTTGTAAAAAAGCCCCACATTTTGGCTTAAATTGCCGTCTCGACCAAATTCTCTTTGATCGTCATACCAATATTTGTTCAAATAACACCAGCTTCTTGATGTCATGCATTGGAAGTGTTGGCAGGGACGTTACCACTAATCGCCTTGCTGATTGCAGCATATGAGCTGAGCAAAAATATAACCTTAGAGGATTACCTAATGAAAAAATCGCTTCTCGCACTCGCAGTTCTGGCTTCGTTCGCAGGTGTTGCTTCTGCACAAACCAATGTCACCGTGTACGGCGTGGTTGATGCTGGTATCGTTCATGAAACTGGCGGCGCTGCAGGTTCTTCGCTGCGCTTGTCTAGCGGTGTTCAATCCGGTTCCCGTTTGGGTTTCAAAGGGACGGAAGATCTGGGTGGTGGTTTGTCCGCCAAATTCCAATTGGAACAAGGCGTTCTGATTGACACTGGCGTGTCTGGCCAAGGCGGTGTTCTGTTCGGTCGTCAAGCATGGGTTGGTTTGGGCGGTAACTTCGGCCAAGTTTCCGCTGGTCGTCAATACACACCAATCTTCATCCTGTTGGACAGCATTGATCCGTTCGGCACTGGCTTGACTGGTGACTCCCAGAACTTGTTCGTAAACGGTCCAAGCCGCATGAACAACTCCGTCGTTTATAGCACTCCCGGCAATCTGAACGGCTTCAATGCTTCCGTCGCATATGGTTTCGGTGAAGTTGCTGGCAACACAGGCGCGAATCGCCAAGTTGGCTTCTCCGCTGGTTACGCAAATGGCCCATTAAACGTTGGTGTTGCTTATCACAATACAAACGATGCTACTAACACTGACAGCGCAAAAGTAACTTTAGTTGGTGGTACATACAACTTTGGCGTCGTGACAGCGCATGCTGCCATCGGATTCAACAAAGGTGTTGGCACACTTGACAGCCGCGACTGGCTGGCTGGCGTTACCGTTCCGTTCGGCGCTAGCAGCGTGTTCGCTTCGTACGTTCGTAAGGACGACCGTTCGGCTCTTAACCAAGATGCAAACCAACTCGCAGTTGGCTACACCTACTCCTTGTCCAAGCGCACCAACCTGTACGCATCCTACGCTCGTATCAGCAATAACAACGGCGCTGCTTACACTGTAGGCGATGCAAGCAATGGTTACGCCGGCGACAAAGGTTTGGCAGTTGGTGTTCGTCACAAATTCTAAGCATTTGCAGGCGCAAGCCTGTGATGATTTGAATGCAATATAGAAAAGGCACCTTCGGGTGCCTTTTCTTTTTGGCGCCCTCGGACAGGCAAATCAACCAGCAGCAGCCAGCTTTGCAACGGAGAGTGTGCTAAACGCAGTATCAGTCATGCGCAACCAATCGATTACACGGTAGATAGGCAGAGGCGCAATAATGGATGTCGCATGAGGAAAGAACATTCGAGGCCGCGCGCACAAACAAAAACGCCCGAGGCAAAATGCCTCGGGCGTTTTTGTTTGTGCGCGACATTACCGGTAATAATGCGTTACTTAGATTTGACTGCGCCAGTGTGACTAAGTTGCAATCACATTGAGTGGAGTTCTTGTGGCCGAGATTGCCAATCGTTTTTCACTGATTTTTTGCCTGGCGCGCCGCTGAATTATCGCGGTGCATCCACGGTGACCGCCTCTCGTTTGGGACGAAACACCGTGACATCATCATAGAATTCGGCTCCCTGCCTATCCCACCAATCCGGCACGCCAAGCACTGGCAGCGGCGTGAAATCGGATGTCACGACGCCATTGGCCAATTGCATTGCGACAGCAGCATCAATCCATGCGCGCCGCTCGTCCGCCTGCATTGCAAAAAACGCTTGATCGACCGGCACGACCCACGCATGCGCAGTGATGGCCTTACGCGGCGTGGCCAGTTTTTCCATCAAGGCATGACCGAACAAGCATACATCCCATTCGCGCCCGAACGTCGTACGACGCGCGATAAAGACGTCATGCCATTGATGATTGCGCAGCGCCGTCACCAGCGCCGCATCGGACGTCAGCAGCAGCGCGGCATTCTCATCGAAAATCGTCGCGCCGTCGCGCAATTTCCCCCTGCCGGTATTGCCCGCATGAGCGCCGTCCGATGCGGCATTGGAGCGCGCAATTTCTGCTGCTTGCAGCGCATTGAGCTGCACCTTGATTTGCGGGAAGGTCAGCCATACCAGTGCATTGAAAAAATCATGCAGATTGTCGCGCGTCGGCACACAACCGGTCGCGCTGATGAAGGCTTCGTAGGCAGTGCCCTGAGGCAGATCGGCTTGCGGCACGAAACGGATCGGCAACGCCCGATGGTTGCGTAAATCGATCGATGCAGCCGCGCCATTGAGCGCTGCGCGCCAATCGCCCGCAGCGCGTATCGATGCCGCCAGCGGTTGTAGTAACGACAACCATGGGCGCTGCCAGTCGAGTGCATCGAAAAATTGCCCGCTCATCGCGCTGCCGCGGCGTTCGGCCATCCACGCATTACCGGCTTACAGAATCGCAAAAACCGTACTGTGTCACGCCATCTTCCAATCGATGGTTTCGCCGCCATTCATCGGCACGAGGGTGGTGTCGCCCAAGGGCAGTTCTGCCGGCAGTGTCCATTGCTCGCGCTGTAATGTAATCGTGCCGGCATTGCGCGCCAAACCGTAAAACGCCGGACCGTTGAAGCTGGCGAATGCTTCCAGTTTGTCGAGTGCATCCGCTTGGTCGAATGCGTGTGCATACAGCTCCATCGCGTGCAGCGCCGTGTAGCATCCGGCGCAACCGCATGCGTGTTCCTTCAAACCTTTCGGATGCGGCGCGGAATCGGTGCCGAGGAAGAATTTGGCGCTGCCGGAAGTCGCTGCGGCAACCAAGGCCTGACGATGTTCTTCGCGCTTCAACACGGGCAAGCAGTAGTAGTGCGGGCGAATGCCGCCCTTGAAGATTTCATTGCGGTTGTAGAGCAGATGATGCGCAGTGATGGTGGCGCCGACAAATTCGTCCGCGTCGGCGACGTACTGGGCAGCCTGTTTGGTCGTGATGTGTTCGAATACGATTTTCAATGCCGGCATAACGCGCCGCAGCGGTTGCATCACACGCTCGATGAACACCGCTTCGCGGTCGAAAATATCGACGGCCGGATCGGTTACTTCACCATGCACCAGGAAGGGCATGCCGAGTTCCTGCATCGCTTCCAGTGCTTTATGGCATTTGCTCAGATCGGTCACGCCGGCATCGGAATTGGTGGTGGCGCCGGCCGGATACAGCTTCACCGCATGCACGAAACCGCTGTCCCTGGCGCGGCGGATTTCGTCGGGTGGCGTATTGTCGGTCAGGTAAAGTGTCATCAGCGGCTCGAACTGCACTCCTTGCGGCACGGCAGCGAGGATGCGTTCCCGATAGCTGGCGGCTTGCGCGGTCGTCGTTACCGGCGGTTTGAGATTGGGCATCACGATGGCGCGGCCGAATTGGCGTGCGCTGTGCGGCAACACGCTGGCCATGGCTGCACCGTCGCGCAAGTGCAAATGCCAGTCGTCGGGGCGGGTAATCGTGATGCTCTGATGAGCAGTGGAGCTTGCTTGATTTTGCATGGCAGTTCTTTCTTCGGACTGCCGCTATTTTACCTGCTTGCCTGGTACCGCATCAGGCAAATCCCCTCGTTAGTAAATTGCGTCTTTTCCACCCGACTGCTTCGGAGTTCCACAGAACACCCTCGTCGTTGCATAGCTCGCTATGCGGCCGCCTCACCCTTGCCAGTCGAAAAAACCATGGATTT
>CAMLDH010000010.1 GCA_946478765.1 uncultured Oxalobacteraceae bacterium
GTGATCACCTATATCGATGCGGTGAACGAGCAGGCGGCGTCTATCTACGTGAGCCCGCAGATCGAAGCGGTCCTCGGGTATTCGCAACAGGAATGGCTCGCCGATCCCGACCTGTGGCCGAGGACCATCCACCCCGATGAGCGGCAACGTGATCGTGCCGACATCCGGAAAATCCGCCGGTCCGGAAAACAGCACATTCGACAGCCACAGCGTCAGACAATCGACCAGGACTACACGCTGCGGCGTG
The DNA here is from genome assembly GCA_946478765.1 of uncultured Oxalobacteraceae bacterium. Next base: position 248 of record CAMLDH010000010.1, read on the forward strand.
CACCAGCGCTGCAGTGCATCCCCCAGCGCAATCGGTTCTTCGACCGTGGTCCACACGGCCGGACGCTGCTGGCGATGATGCGCAATACGCGCCGCCATTTCGTCATCGCCCGCCTGCGCGGTTGCGATATAAACCACCTCCTTGCCGGATGCGGCAGCGGTCCGTTCCGCATAGGCGCTCTTGCCGGAACGCGCGCCTCCCAACACAAGCGTGCGCGTCATGCTGAATCTCCCCTCAGAAACAGTGCTGCGACCGCCGCCGGGCAGGATGGAAAATACGCATGGAAATAGGAGGCCTTCAGCGAGCCGGCCTGATAAACCGCTTCTCCGGCATCTCCCGATGGATGCAGGATGCGCACATCGATATGCGTGCGCATTACCATTCGCCCCCGGCGTTCATGTTCTCTTCGTTCATCATGTTTTCTCTGCTGGAATAAAAAGGATGCGTTTGCCGTGTTGTATCGATTCGATCGGATGGCCGAGACAATTGCCCAATATCGGCGCCTGCATCACCTCCGCCACCGTACCCGCCTGCCATTGCCCGTCGCCCATCAACAGCAAGGCGTGCGTGGCAACGCTATGCGCCAGGTTCAGGTCATGCCCGACCATCACCGCCGTTTTACGCTGATCGCGGCATAGACGCGCAAGCAAACCCATGACGCTGACCTGATGGGCCAGATCAAGCGCATTGGCCGGTTCGTCCAGCAACAGCAACGGCGTGTCTTGCGCCAGCAACGCTGCGATCGCAACGCGCTGGCGTTCACCGCCGGACAGCGTGCGTACATCGCGTTCGGCCAGATCGGCCACTTCCATCATCTGTAGCGCGGCATAGGCAGCCTGATGATCGTCGCTGTCTTCCCAGTAACGGTCGGCATGATAGGGATGACGGGCGGTCAGCACTGTTTCAATGACGCGATAGCCGAACGCATCGCTGCGCGATTGCGCCAGATACGCCCGCTCGCGTGCCAACGCCGGTAGTGGCCAGTCGGCCAGGGTGCGCCCCTGCATTTCGACGCTCCCGCCCTCGGGTTGATGCAGGCCCGCCAACGTGCGCAACAAGGTGCTTTTACCCGCGCCATTGCGGCCGATCACGCACCAGCATTCACCCGGCGCGACTTGCCAGTCCAGGCGATCGACCAGAATTCGGTCACCCATCCGCAGTTGCAAATTGTTGGTGCGGATCATGTCATTTACGCCGGATATGATGCAGTTGAAAGAGAAAAATCGGTACGCCAATCATCGCCGTGACGACGCCAACCGGCAGTTGCTGCGGCGCCAGCACGGTGCGCGCCAAGGTATCGGCCAATACAAGGAAAGCGCCGCCGGCCAGCGCCGCGGCAGGCAACAGCAAACGGTGGTCAGGCCCGAACGCGAATCGACACGCATGCGGCACGATCAGGCCGACAAAGCCGATGCTACCGGCGCTCGTCACCGCGCTGGCGGTCAGCAGGCCGGAACAGAAAAACAGTCCCTGCCGCAATGCACCGACGCGCACGCCAAGCGTGGCAGCCGCTTCGGCATGCAGCGCGACCACGTTGATCGCGCGCGCCGCACGCAACGCAAACACCAATGAACCAGCCAGCACCAGCCAAGGCAGCCAGCGCATCTGCGCGCCGGACAAATCGCCGATCATCCAGAACACCATGCCGCGCAATCGACTCTCCGGTGCGATCGACAACATCAGCGTCACCAGCGCCGTGCAGCCGGACGACAGAATCACGCCCGTCAACAACAGCAACGAAGCGCCGCCTTCCGCTGCCAGGCCGCCGCGCAAATCGCGCCGCGCCAAAAAATACAACAACATGGAGACCGACACCGCGCCGCTAAATGCGGCGGCATCGATCATCCACGCCGCGCCCACGAGGAGAATCGCAGCCAGCGCCCCGACCGCAGCACCGCCCGAAATACCCAGTACATATGGATCGGCCAGAGGATTGCGCAGCAAGGCCTGCATCATCACGCCGGCCAGCGCCAGGGCGGCCCCGGTCACAAATGCGGTGAGCGCGCGTCCCAACCGCAAGTCCAGCAGCGTGGCTGTCATCGTCGATGGCGTGCCTCGCACCACTTCGCCCAACGCGGATGGCAAATCGGACACCGGCAGCGTGATCGAGCCGATCATGCCGGCCAATAGCAGGCTGGCCAGTGCCAGCAATATCAGCACGGTCAGGATGACGGTAGCCCGATGTCGCATGGTGCGAAAAAAAGGATGCACAGAAAACCTTATGCGTGAACCACTTGAACAAACAACGTCAATGACGTTGCAATGAAAAAAAATGATGTTACGTCGATGCGATCCGCCGCCTTGCCGATCGCTTTTGGCAACCACCAAGGCAAGCCGAGCTGGCTGCTCAACAGTCCAGAACAATTACCTCACCGTAAGCGACCTGGTGCCGCTTTTGCGCGGCGTACTGCGCCATTTCCGCAGGCGACACATTACGCTGGCATGCCAGCAGCATGCGGATCGTACCCGCATGGCAAATCACGATGCAATCCTGTTGCGTCAGCAGCACGTCCGTATGGAATGCACGGACGCGTTCTGCCATCTGCATCACACTCTCGCCGCCGCCGGGCCGGTACGCTACCAGGTCATTGGCCCACGCATCGATTTCGCAACGGGCAATATCGTCCCAAGCGCGTAATTCCCATGTGCCGAAATGCATTTCTGCCAGACGTGCGTCAAGCCTGGGCGTGGTACAGCCAAGGGAGCTAACCAACTGCTCTGCCAGCTCGGCGCATCGCCGCAATGGACTGGAAAGCAGCACGGCGCCTTTGGGCAAGATCGCTGTCAGTGCAGACGCTACTCGTGCATGCTCTTGCGGCGCTACGGCGACATCGGTACTGCCGTAGCAAACCTCTGATGCAACCAGCGGCTGAGGATGGCGGACGAGATAGAGATGCATGGAAATCCGCTCTAGCCCGGATATTTCATCGGAACGCGGAGTGATGGCGCGCGAGTTGCGAGGCAGTTTGCGTTTCCGCGCCAAGCCAATAGCTTGCCTATTGGCGCGAAGCGGGGACGCAAAATGGCCGCAAATCGCACGCCAGCACCCGCGTAGGCCGGCGGTACAAATTGGATTTGGCCGTGGCAGGCCGCAAACCGAGTAAACATCTAGCTTCCTTTCAAGTTGAGGGCCGGTCCGGTGAAATATCCGGGCTAATGCAGGGCGCCACTGCGCATACAAGCCAGCACACCCAAATAAAACACCACTTCCGTGACCTGCTGCACAGCGCCCAGGCAATCGCCGGTATACCCCCCAATGCGCCGCAAAAATAATTTTCCTAACCATACGGCGGCAGCCGCTGCCCCTGCGATACCGGCCAGAATCGCATACCAGGAGAGCCAACCCGCCAGTCCTGCCGCCAGCAGGGGCAAGGATGCCGTGACAGCGGCAATCAGAAATTCCGCAGTCGACATATGCTGTGCAAGCGGCTTGGCTTTGCCTTCCATCCTTGCGTAATCGAGGCGCCAGATGAACGCCGCGGCCAACAGACGCGACAGCGGATGCGCAATAAACAGCGCGACGATGACTGCGTGTACCGGCAGATGCGAGAGCGCGCCCCATTTCAATGCCAATAGAAGCGCAATGCCGATCGCGCCATAGGCGCCGATGCGCGAGTCCTTCATGATCGCCAGCACACGTTCCGGCGTCGATCCGCCGCCGAATCCATCGCACACGTCAGCGAATCCATCCTCGTGAAAGGCACCGGTCAGATAAATTCCCGCAACAGTCGCCAGCAACACGGCTATCGTTTGCGGCCAAAGCCAGGCCGCAAGCGCATAAACCATACTCGTGATGGCGGCGACCACGATCCCGACGAGCGGGAAGTAGCGCGATGCATGATGCAGCCAATCCGATTCGAACCCGACCCAGCGCGGGATAGGCAAACGCGTAAAGAATTGCAGCGCGATGAAAAAAAGGCGCAACTGCAGAACACACCAATTGGCGAGGCTGGCAGTCGCATGAATGGCGGGCGGCATGTCAGGCATGGGCCTATTCCACCTTCTCGCTCACCTGCGCAGACGCGAACGTCGCCATGTCACGAAGGAAATTCACGGCAGACTGCACCAGCGGCAACGCCAGCGCGCACCCGGTACCCTCACCCAGTCGCAGGCTTAGCTGCAACAATGGTCGCGCACCGAGAAAGCGCAACATCTGCCGATGCCCGTTCTCATCCGAGCAATGGGAGAACACACAGTAATCCAGGATGGCGGGCTGCAACCGCGCAGCAACCATCAATGCACTGGTCACGATGAAGCCATCGATTAACAACACCATGCGCCGTTCTGCCGCTTTCAGCATCGCACCGGCCATCATCGCGATTTCGCATCCGCCGAACGTGGACAAGATATCCAAAGGCGCTGTCACCGAGGCATGGCGATCCGCTGCTTTTTCAATCACACGCCGCTTGTGCAACACGCCATCGACGGACAACCCCGTCCCTGCACCGACGCAATCGGCGACGGGGATGCCTGCAAGCTTATGCATGATCGCGGCCGCGGCAGTGGTGTTGCCGATGCCCATTTCGCCGAAGCCGATCACATTCCCGTCCAGTGCGGCCACCAGCGCCATTCCATGCTGCATCGCGAGTTCGCACTCGTTGGCGGTCATTGCCGGCCCATCGGCAAAGTTACGCGTACCGGGACGAACTTTCCTGTCGATCAGGCCATCACGCGAACCGAAATCATGATTGACGCCGGCATCGACGATATGCAGCGCACACCCGTTCTGGCGTGCGAACACATTGATCGCCGCACCTTGCGCCAGAAAATTCTCCACCATCTGCCAGGTCACGCTTTGCGGATAGGCGGAAACGTTTTCTGCCACGATGCCGTGATCGCCCGCGAATACGAGAATGGACGGCTTGACCAACTGTGGCCGCGTTGTTTGTTGGATCAGGCCTATCTGTTTGGCCACGGATTCCAGGACGCCCAGGCTACCGAGAGGTTTCGTCTTATTATTGATCGCCGCATCAAGAGCCGCCGATAAAGCGGTGTCGTGGGTGGAATGGATCTGCGGAACGGACATGGGATTATCACGCTGCTGCATACACGGCCTTTTAGTAAGTTTTTAAGAATAAATGACGGAGTCACGTATTGATACATTCGCCCCCCACCCTAACCCTCCCCCTGCCCGGGCTACTGTATGCACATATCTTTGCAACACATTGGGTTGCTTGAGTGCGGGCACAGCCGGTTGATTCGGCAATGTCCTTTCCCCGTCGTCCTCGCGAAGGCGGGGATCCATAGTGAGTCGGCTCGAATACCGGGCTTATGGGTCCCCGCCTTCGCGAGGACGACGGGGATGGTGTGCAGCAAGGTCAACCACCGACACCCGCCCTCGAACGCATGTTGCAAAGATATGTGCATACAGTAGCCCTGCCTGGGAGAGGGAACTTTCAAGGGCTTGCCAACTTGCGGGGACTCCTCAGTCCGCCTGCCAGAGAGAGTAACGCCGTCATTCCTGTTTGTGTCAAAAGACGTATTCGTACCTGCTTAGAAATTCGCCGTGATCGTCAATCGCAGCGACCGCGGTTCCAGGGGATGCCGATGCTTATCCGCTATCCCTGAGGATGGCTCTCCCTGCAGACGGTCAGTGTAAAAATATTCGGCCGCATGACCTTTGGCGTTGAATACGTTGAACACGTCCAGGCGAAGTTTGCACGTCGGTGTCAGCCGATACCCAATGTTCGCGTTCCATTCAGATTCCGCTTCGCCTCGTACGCTATTGTCCTCGATTAAGGGGTGCGGGCCGTTGTAGCGAAATTGCAGCCCACCCGACCAAGGTCCGAGCTTGTCCACCAAAATGCCGAACGAGGCGATCGATGTCGGCGCATCGGGAATGTAGTTGCCAGCGGGACTGTCGCCGGTATATCTGGCGCGGGTGAAAGCGATATCCGAGTTCAGTTCGATCCAACGAAACGGCCGGTATTGCAGTGAAAATTCCACCCCTCGCCGCCGGCTGGCCGGCCCGGCGACAGTCTGTCCCGCATCGGCGTCGTAGGTCAACTCGGAATCGAAGTCGATTTGGAAAAGTGTCGCCGCAAACTGCAGGTGTGGAATAACAGTGGAGCGTAAGCCGATCTCTTTGCCGAACGACTTTACCAGAAACGGCTCGTCGCCCTGGCCCGTGGCGGCATTGGTCAAGGATGGCATGGCGCCTCGTACATCGTTGGAGTGAAAACCGCGACCGGCACTTACATAGAATTCGGTCATGGCCCACGGGCCGAATACCAGGCTGGCTTTCGGCTGAAACAAGGCCGCACTGGCGGCATTCGATTCGCCTGTGAGGCGGTTGGCATCGATCGCGCGGTAGTAATCCTCGCGCGCGCCCAGGACCGATCTGAACCAGGGCGTCCAGTACGTGCTGTTCTCGGCGTAGAGGCCCACGCTCCCTTCCTTCACCTGATCGTGGTTTAGCATGGATAGCCACGTGCGCTGCCGGGTATGCTGAAGATCGACATCGGCATGATCGTATCGCGCCTGTGCGCCTATCGTTGTGATGCTCTTCAAACCGAACAATGCGCCAATGCTCTCGTAACTGGCCGCCCCTCCCACGATCGTCCGCCGCTCGTTCTGCGCATGTTGATCGCCGTCGACCGGATCGTCGAGAAAATGGGTGAGATTGTTCCACAGCGTCAATTGGTTACGGATGACATAGGCATTGGCATGGAACCCCCAATCCTCTCCGCTACGCGCATAGCGTCCGGACAGGCTATAGCGTTCCGCCTGACCGCCGTCGGACGGATCGAGCGTACCGAAGCGGTCGATCAGGCCTTGCGCAACGGCGCGATCAGGCTGGTCATTGGTTGCATTCCAGCGCCCCTTGTAAGCCATGCCCGTAACAGAAAATCCGTCACTGGCATTGCCCTGGCTGTAACGCAGGACGGCGTTTGCCTTGTGCAGATTGTCAGGCTGCGTCCAGGGGCCGGCGAGACGCACCAGTTCGCCCGCCACCAGCAGGCGCCCGGCGCCCATGTCCCGCGTTCCGCCGGCAAACACGCGCTGATCGCCGAGCGTACCGGCACTCAACGAGATCTGGTCGTCGAGTTGATCGCGATAGCCGATGTGGTCACTGCCCACCGACGCGAAATCGCCCTCGCTCGCATAATAAGGTCCTTTGGTGAAGCGTACGCCGTTGGCAAGCTCCGGAATGAAAAAGTTGAGGTCGGTATATCCTTGTCCATGCGCGTGCGTGCGCATATTCACCGGCATCTCGTCAACGTAGGTGGCAAGATCGGTGCCGTGGTCGAGATTAAAGCCGCGCAGAAAATACTGGTTGGCCTTGCCCTCGCCGGAATGCGCGGTCACCACCAGACCCGGAATGGTCTCCAGCAACTGGCCCACTCGGTACACGGGTCGCAACTCGAGTTCCTGCCGTGTGATAACACCTTCGCTGGCGGTCGTCGCACTGCCGATCAGATTCTGCACCGAGGCTGTAATCACTATTTCGTCAAGCTTGTCCTCGCGGGTCGCGCCCTGAGGATAATTTGCGGCCGGACTTCGCGGTCCCGAACGCGGGCCGTTGTCGATGGAGGCCGGTGATACTGCATCTTCGGCAAAAGCCTGTGTCACAAGAAGGAGCCCCGCAATCAGGCCGGCAAAAAGCGGTCTCGAATGACGGCTTCGACGTGGCGCTTTTTCCGCTGCGGGAAGCGTCTTCATACGCTGCTCTTTTTTGATGCGATTGGCATTGTTTGCATGCGGCCTGCGTTCGCTGCATCGGATACGGCACGAAGGGAATAAGACGGCAATGGCAATTGCCACGGCCAACGGCTTGGCCACCGCAGGGGCGGGCCATGAAACGGGTAAGGTCATGATCGAATTTCAGAAAATAAGGTGATTTCCGGGAATGAATATCCCATGGTCGTGGTGCAGACGGGATGCGATGCAAGGCGTGACGAGTGCCGTGTGGCGGGCCACACAAACGAGGAACAACGCAGCAGCGCGCCCGTATGCGCCGCGAAAATGGGATATTTGTTCACGGAAATCACCTAAGCAACCAGCCGACTTCCCCGTGGGCTGGATTGAACAGAAATGCTGAGACTGGCCACGACAATCGATAGGGATGATGCCGGCTATCAACATCTCCCGTTCGCATCGCGAACATCCCCGTCCGCAGCACTTCCACCTGTCCTGGCCGGTATCCGGGCTAGCAAGTCAAACCGCCTCACCTTCCCATGCACATGCACAGTGGTATCGAGAGACAGCCCGTCGCTCCGTATGAAGCGACGCTTGTTTACCGTTGCGGGGGCAGCACACCTTGACTGAACAATCAGCTTCGTGTTTCCCGTTTAACTGCACACATGAACATGTGTGCGGGCACCAAAACCTGACAATTATAAAACCGATAAGAAAAATAAGCATGCGAAATCAACAGGTATTCCATGCATGGGGGAATGGCTGGCGCCGATATTGGTGGAGACCGTTTTCCCACCATTGCAAGAAGGGGGAAAGCCTTTGGTCCAAGGCGCAGAAGGGGGCTGTATTTCAATTGAATCGATCCCAGCAGGTTCTCGATCACTCCGGCAAGAATTGGAAACGCGGCCTGAATGTGTGCCGCAGCATGACGTCGATATACAATACGAAAAAACGCATTGTTGCGTCAGAAACATTCTCTTACATAATTCTTGTAGTCCGTCCGCGCAATTCTGCGTTTACTGGTTTATCTATTGAAAAGACAGGGAGCGTTTCATGAAAATGTCATTTTGCGCAAGTATTCCGCTACTATTTTTAGGCACCATTTCATCCGCGCAGGCGGCCGATTTTGACGATTACGCGCGCGTGGTGAGCGTGTCGCCGCAGGTCGAGCAATTCAATCGGCCGCGCCAGGAATGCCGAACCGAATATGTGCAGGTGCAGCGCCCGCAACAACGCGGCGTCGGCGGCTCCATCATTGGCGGTTTAGCCGGCGGCATTATCGGCAATCAGGTGGGCGGCGGCAATGGCCGCACCGCCGCGACTGCGGTTGGCGCGATCACCGGCGCAATCGTCGGGGACCGGATGGAAAACAACAACGAGACGGCCGTCACGGAACAGCCGGTGCGCCAGTGTCGCATGGTCGACCATTGGGAATCGCGCACCGTCGGATACAACGTGGTGTACGAATATCGCAACCATACCTACAGCAGCGTGATGCCCTATGATCCGGGCGAAAAAGTGAAATTGCACGTGTCTCTCACACCGCAGTGATCCGTTTGCCTTTACGACCTGCGGCCGAGACTTGGCAGTCTGGAATTCGGCCGTTACGGCAATCGATGCCGCAACGGCCGATTGCTTTTCGTTTTAGCAAAATTCAAGGAATTGCATGAGAAAGTAGAACTGAGGATGGTAATCGGTACATGTGCCCGGTACATATCCGACGATCTCACTCTGCATCCGGTTGCATGGCCGGCGCGGCATTGGCAAACGCTTCAAGCGCGAGACAGATTTCGTTGATGCGCATGATGGTCGGCATCGCCGACAAATCGCAATGGAAGCGCTGCGCATTCGCAATTTGCGGAATCAACAAGCAATCGGCTAGCGTGGGCGAGTCGCCATAACAAAACGTTCCAACCCGGCTATCGTTGGCAAGCACCGCTTCGGCTGCAGCCAATCCTTGCTCGCACCAATGGCGATACCACGCATCCTTGTCGGCTTCGCTGACCTTCAAGTCGCGCACCAGATAGCGCAGCACCCGCAAGTTGTTCAGCGGATGGATTTCACACGCGATCGATAAACCGATGCTGCGCACATAGGCGCGGTCGGCCGGCGCTTGCGGCAGAAGCGGCGGCTGCGGATACACCTCCTCCAGATACTCGATAATCGCCAGCGACTGCGTTAATGCAGTATTGCTATTCGCGGCATCGTCGATCAATGCGGGTACCAATGCGTCCGGGTTGAGTTTGCGATACTCCGGAGAAAACTGTTCGCCGCCGTTTTTGACCAGGTGAACCGGCACGACGTCGTAGGTGAGCCCTTTCAGGTTAAGCGCAATCCTCACGCGATATGAAGCCGAACTGCGAAAATAGCTATAAAGTTTCATGCCTTACTCTTTCCATGTCCTTTGCGTGCGCACCGGTTGCGCCGCCCAGAAAATCAATTTATTTTCACGCGCAGTTAAAAAAATGGCGCTTCGCGGCCGCTGCCGCCCATTTCCCTCGCATGTCCCACCCCCTTGAGCAGCTTGAAGAACGTTTCGATCTGCCAGCGGAAGTAATGCCACAGCGCCAATTGCGCATCGTCGACATTCCCGGATACAGCGATCCCGACAAGCAGTGCGGCGTAACGTAACCTTTTCATTGCCCAGAAAACGCCACAACGCCTGCGTATGGGCCAATCCGCTTGCGCCATCGGCCAGCGCTTTGAATGCATTACGGATATTGCTCATCAAGTGGTTCACCGTTTGGGTGAGAACGCTACAGGTGCGATTGCACATTTTTCCTGCTCTCTGGCGTTTTCGGTGCTCCAGTGGAGCACCCTCCTCCTAGTATTACAGTTGTAGATTAACTTTCAGCGTTTCTTTCGATAACTGCCAAGAAACGTTTGATAGATCAGCAGCAATATTTTGCGATTAAACGTAGTTTTTTGAGAAAGATTTTTGACCAAAAATTGGCACGAATGAGCGTAACAAAACAAAGTACAACTGTAGTACTAGCAGAATGCAGTCTGCATCGTCGTCTCGCCTAGCCTAGCCAGAGAACCGGAAAAACGCACACTCGTACCTGTCCAACTGCCGTTTCTAAGATGATGCTGTCAATAGAAAATTCTGCAAGGCAAAGCAAAACCGCCTTGAGGTTTCCCTGCAAGGCGGTTTTTGCTCTGTTGTCTGTTCAGACAAATCGTTGACGGATCAAGCTTGATCAGCCTTCACCCAGATATGCTTCCCGCACTTTCGGATCGTCCAACATGTCTTTTGCAACGCCCGTCATCGTGATCAATCCGGACTCCATCACATATCCCCGGTGCGCGGCTTGCAGTGCAAGCTTGGCATTTTGCTCGACGAGCAGAATCGTCACACCCTGCGCTGACACATTGCGCACGACTTCGAAGATCTTTTCAACCATGATCGGCGACAATCCCATCGACGGTTCATCCAGCAATAGCAACTTCGGATGGCTCATCAATGCGCGCGCCATCGCCAGCATTTGCTGCTCGCCGCCTGACAAGGTGCCGGCCATCTGCGCTGCACGCTCTTTCAAGCGCGGGAAAACTGCAAACCATTTCTCAATATCTGCATTGATACCCGCTTTATCGTCGCGGGTATAAGCGCCCATCTGCAGATTTTCTTGGATCGACATCCGCGTAAACACACCGCGTCCTTCCGGCACCATCGCCAGATTTCCCTTGACAAGCTGAAAAGAGGAACGTCCCTTGATGGGCTGGCCAACGTACTCGATATGGCCTTCCACCTTGCAATCCGGCAGCGTACCGGTAATCGCCTTCAGCGTCGTGGTCTTGCCGGCGCCATTTGCGCCGATCAAGGTAACCAGTTCACCTTTATTGACTTCAAAAGCAACACCTTTGACAGCCTGGATTCCACCGTATGCGATTTTCAGGCCGCTGACTTTCAATACATTTTCACTCATTAGTGAGACCCTCCCAAATATGCCTCGATGACCGCCGGATTTTTTTGTACGTCGGCAGGTATGCCTTCCGCAATCGGCTTGCCGTAATCGAGAACAGTGATTCGGTCGCACAGCCCCATCATCAATTTCACATCGTGTTCGATCAGCAGGATGGTTTTGCCTTCCGCCTTGATCTTGACGAGCAGTTCGCGCAGTCCTAATTTCTCGGTCGCGTTCATGCCAGCCGCCGGTTCATCGAGCGCCAGCAACTGGGGCTCGGTCGCCAGTGCACGAGCGATTTCCAGACGGCGCTGGTCGCCATAGGACAGATGCCGGGAAGTGCGCTCTGCGAATTTCGCGATACCGACGAAATCCAGCAACTCCATTGCACGCTTGCGAATCGCCGCTTCTTCTTCACGAGCGGCACGGTGGTGCAGTACTGCGCCGAGCACGCCTTGATGGGTGCGCACATGACGGCCGACCATCACGTTTTCCAGCGCGGTCATCTCGCTAAACAGACGGATGTTCTGGAACGTCCGCGCGATACCGGCCTTCGCAACTTCATGCGGCGCCGACGGCGAATACGGCTTGCCGGCGAGTTCGAAAGTGCCGGTGTCCGGTTGATACAAGCCGGTGATCACGTTGAAGAACGTCGTCTTGCCGGCGCCATTGGGGCCGATCAAGCCATAAATCTGGCCCTTGGCAATCTTGACCCCGACTTCGGACAGCGCTTGCAGGCCGCCGAAGCGCTTGTTAACACCGGCAATATTCAGAATGATTTGTTCGCTCATATTGTTCTCCTTATGCAGCGACAACGCCGGTTGCGCGTGCGGGCTTGTCCACGTCGACGTCCCGGTCGGGACGATCCTCTGTCTTGGGTGCCGGCCATAATCCCGACGGACGATTGAGCATGATGACAACCATCGCCAGGCCGTACAGCAATTGACGCAACACTTCGGCTTCGATCAACACCGTGCCGAACAAACTCTGTTGCACCGGCTCCACCACGTGACGCAAGACCTCCGGCAATGCCGCCAGGATCACGCCGCCCAGAATCACACCCGGGATATGTCCGATACCACCCAACACCACCATCGCCAACACGCTGATCGACTCCATCAGCGAAAAGGATTCCGGCGATACGAAGCCTTGGAACGATGCAAACATCGCCCCGGCAACACCGCCGAAAGACGCCCCCATAGAAAACGCGAGCAATTTGATATTGCGGGTGTTGATGCCCATCGCTTTCGCTGCAATTTCATCTTCACGAATCGCGACCCATGCGCGGCCCAGGCGGGAATGCTGCAGACGGACCGTAACAAAGATGATCGCAATGCACAATGCCAAAAACAGGAAGTAATAGGCATTCACGGACGGCATCGAAAAGCTGCCGATATGGACGGTCGCCTGCGATCCGGCTTCGCCTCCCAGCGACACGCCGAAAATGCGGATTGGGTCGATCAGATTGATGCCCTGCGGTCCGTTCGTGATATTGACGGGTGCATTCAAGTTATTCATGAAGATGCGGATGATTTCACCGAAACCGAGCGTCACGATCGCGAGATAGTCGCCACGCAATTTCAGTGTCGGCGCGCCCAGCAATGCGCCAAAAAACGCGGCCAGCGCGGCGCTCAGCGGCACGATGAACCACAGCGACAGATGAATGCCGTTTTGCGCAATCTCCGGCCCGCAAATCCACAGCAGCGCATTCCCGATCATCGGATACTGGTTTACAAAGGATTCCAGGATCGTCGCAAACTGCGGCGATGCCAGGATGCCTGTCATGTAGGCGCCCAGCGCATAGAAGGCGATGTAACCCAAGTCCAGCAGCCCGGCAAAACCGACCACGATATTCAGGCCGAGTGCAAGCATGATGTACAAGAGCGCAAAGTCCATGATCCGCACCCAGGAGTTACCATAGTGCATGGCAATGAAAGGAAAAATTACTACCGCGATCCCGATCAGGATCAAGCCTGTGTAGGCCTTGCTCGGATTGCTTTTGACGTCGAAATAATTAGCCATGAATTTCCCCTTTATGCACGATCCGCCACACGCTCGCCCATGATGCCGGACGGTCGCAGGGTGAGGACGATAATAAGCACAACAAATGCAAAGATGTCCTGATATTGGCTGCCCAGGAAGTTGCCCGTCAGGTCACCGATATAACCGGCGCCGAGGCTCTCGATCAAGCCCAGCAGGATACCGCCCAGCATCGCACCGTAGATATTGCCGATACCTCCCAGAACCGCAGCGGAGAACGCCTTCAGACCCGGGATGAAACCCATGGCAAACTGTGCCGATGAATAAGTGGCGCCCCACATCACACCAGCGACTGCAGCAAGCGCCGCGCCGATGGCAAATGTCAGCACGATGACTTTATTGGAATCAACACCCATCAAGCCGGCCACACGAGGATTTTCAGCCGTTGCGCGCATCGCGCGTCCCATCTTTGTTTTTTCAACCAGCAGTAACAAGCCCACCATCGACAGGGTCGCCAATACCAACAACATCACTTGCGTCGGCGAAATAAGGGCGCCAAAGAAATGGAAAGACTCAGACGGCATTACTTGCGGGAAGGTTACCGGGCTGCGGCCCCAGATCATCATCGCAACGGTTTGCAACAGAATCGATACGCCAATCGCGGTGATCAGCGGCGCCAGCCGTGGCGCATTGCGCAACCTGCGGTAGGCAACGCGTTCGATCAACACGTTGACGGCGATGCAGACTGGGATCGCGCCAACAATTGCAATGATCAGCTTGACCACGCCGGGCAAATCCGGCGCAACGCTCTGCACTATTTTCAGGATCGTGATACCTACCATTGCCCCGACCATCAGCACATCGCCATGCGCAAAGTTGATCAGGTTCAGGACGCCGTACACCATCGTGTAGCCGAGCGCGACCAAGGCATACATGCTGCCGAGGACGAGTCCGTTGATAATTTGTTGGATAAATGTATCCATAATTTTCTTGCTCTCTAAAAAAATCGGATCGAAAAAGTAGTGACAACACCAGCACTGTGTATCGTGTCGGCACAACAAAAATCGTTCCTGACAACAAAAAATGACATCCGGCGAGAATTTTGCCTGCGCGTCGCTTATGTTTGAACGTTGATTATCTGAAAAGGCGAGTCGGGACTTGCTGACTATCGGTGACGGGATTGTGGCTCATGATCTTGTCTCTCCTAAATGGCTTTCGATGGAAATTTTTATAATATTTTTGGCCCTTGCTTATGTGCTGCCGCGATGATCGGACAACACGATAATTGAGCTCTGGGTACTGCGTCACAATTCTTCACTCAAAACAAAGCGACTTTTCACAAATCCGCGTTGCAGTCGTGACCTGCTATTGCGCTCTGCAAAATCGCCACTTTGAAAAATGAAATTTCTTGTGGTAATGCATTTTAATTTTCGGAAACTTGCGGCCCGTGAGCCGCGCTGGCATGGCGTCATTGATGCTGACATGTCGCGCCTTGCTTTTACACACAGACCTTTATTTCCGTGTGCCGGCAGCGTTCATCAGGAAAGCATCATAACGAGGAAGACTAAAAACTATTCATGGAAATTGACGGATTGCTCTAAATTTAATTTCGCACTGTCGGAACCCCATTCAGCCCCTTTGGCAGAGGGAAAGTAACATGCTCGTCGACTCCTGCCAACGGCCGCACGCTCTTGGCGCCGCATTCTTTCAAGCGATCGATGACTGCTTGCACCAATATCTCCGGCGCCGACGCGCCGGCAGTCACTCCAATCCGCACTTTCCCATTCAACCAGGCGGGATCGATTTGTGCAGCGTTGTCCACCATGTAGGCGGCTACCCCTTTTTTTTCTGCAACTTCACGCAAGCGGTTGGAGTTGGAGCTATTCGGACTACCGACCACGATCACGACCTCGACCTGGGGCGCCATGAATTTGACCGCTTCCTGCCGGTTGGTCGTCGCATAACAGATATCGCCTTTTTTCGGCTCTGCGATATTGGGAAATTTGCGCTTGAGTGCCGCAATCACGTCTGCGGTATCGTCAACGGACAAGGTAGTCTGCGACACATAGGCCAGCATCTCGGCGTTTGACACTGCAAGCTTTTCCACGTCCGCGACATTTTCAACCAAGTACATACCCTCTTCAGCCTGCCCCATCGTGCCTTCCACTTCCGGATGCCCGTCATGGCCGATCATGACGATTTCACGCCCTTCACGGCGCATCTTGGCGACCTCCATATGGACCTTGGTCACCAAAGGACAAGTCGCATCGAATACGCGCAAGCCGCGCGCGTCGGCCTCGGCTTGCACTACCTTGGATACCCCGTGTGCAGAAAACACAACGGTATTGCCGGCCGGGACATCCGCCAACTCCTCAATAAAGATCGCGCCTTTGCGGCGCAAGTCATCGACCACATAGGCGTTATGCACGATTTCATGGCGCACGTAGATTGGCGCGCCGAACTGCAGCAACGCACGCTCAACGATCTCGATCGCGCGGTCGACACCGGCACAAAAACCGCGCGGCTGCGCAAGCAACACTTCTTTATCCATTATTCATCCCGAGCGCTACGTAATCTTCCATTGGAGGCGGCCTGTTTAAGACCAATACACCGATCTTTGATTCTCACAATATGCCGATAATTTTTACTTCGAATTTCAAGGTCTGGCCGGCCAAAGGGTGATTGAAATCGAACAAGGCATCTTCCGCTCCGATTTCGCGCAGCACGCCGACAAACCGGCCGCCTGACGGCGCCGCGAACTCCACCACATCGCCGATCACATAATGCGCGTCCGCCGACGAATTTTCGTCCAGCGTCGCACGCGACACTTTCTGAACCAGGTCGGGATTGCGCGACCCGAATGCTTTTTCCGGCGGCAGTTCAAAAGTCTGGTGCGCGCCCTCCGCCAATCCGATCAAGCACGCCTCGAGAAACGGCGCCAACTGTCCCGTGCCGAGCTGGAGCGTCGCCGGATTATCCTGAAAAGTGCTGACGATGTCCGCCTCATCCATGGACGCGAGACGGTAATGCAGTGTGAGATAAGCAGCTTCGTTAACAACAGGGCATTGTAAATTTGACATTGAAAATCCAGGATGGCATGATGACTCGCTATTTTAAGCCACGTTCCCTCCAAAACCTCTCTCAAACCGACAATGGCAATCACCGACTGGCCTCAAGAACAACGTCCGCGCGAGCGGCTCATCAAACACGGCCCGCAAAGCTTGTCCGACGCAGAATTGCTTGCGGTATTCCTGCGGGTTGGCGTCACAGGCAAGAGCGCGGTTGATCTCGGGCGTGACATGGTCGGTCATTTTGGTTCGCTGAATGGCTTGTTTTCGGCGACACTCACCGATTTTTCACAGATCAATGGCCTGGGGCCGGCTAAATTCGCGCAATTGCAGGCAGTGCTGGAGCTGGCGCGGCGTGCGCTGGGCGAAGAGTTAAAAGCAGGCTTGACCCTCAGTTCGCCCCAGGCGGTCAAACATTACCTGCAACTACTGTTGAGCAGCAGGCAGTATGAATCGTTTGCCGTGCTGTTCCTGGACGTCAAAAACCGCCTGATTGCCAGCGAAGAGCTGTTTCGCGGCACTCTGACGCACACCAGCGTCTATCCGCGCGAAGTGGTCAAGGTGTCGCTCGCGCACAACGCGGCCAGCATCATCCTGGCCCACAATCATCCGTCCGGCAGTCCCGAACCCAGCGCAGCCGACCATACGCTGACGCAGGCATTGAAGCAGGCCCTCGCGATGGTCGATGTGCGGGTACTCGATCATTTCGTGGTGGCCGGGCAACAGGTCTATTCATTTGCGGAACATGGGCATTTGTAGTCAATGCAGATGCACGACACAATTGTTAAATATTCGAATATTGAAAAGACACAGTTGTTTTTCGCAAGTCGTTGAAATACCTGATTTTTTTCGCTATACTCTCGTTTTTTCCAATTTCGGAAATCTTTGAGGAGTAAAACATGGCACGTGTCTGCCAAGTCACCGGGAAGGGGCCGATGGTCGGCAACAACGTTTCCCATGCAAACAACAAAACGAAACGCCGCTTTTTGCCTAACCTGCAAAACCGCCGCATTTTCGTTGAATCGGAAAATCGCTGGGTATCGCTGCGCTTGTCCAACGCCGGCTTACGTGTCATCGATAAAATCGGCATTGACGCCGTGCTGACCGATATGCGTGCCCGCGGCGAAAAAGTCTAACTAATTTTAGAAATTGCGGGACAGAGGGGGCGCTGAGCCTTAAGCGTAGCAGAGTAACCTCCGCAGCCCGCTCTGCCCCCAACTGACAAGATAAAAAGGAATCATCATGGCTAAATCCGGCCGCGACAAAATCAAGCTGGAATCGACTGCAGGCACGGGTCATTTCTACACCACCACGAAAAACAAGCGCACCACGCCTGAAAAAATGGAGATCATGAAGTTCGATCCCAAGGCACGCAAGCACGTGGCATACAAAGAGACCAAGATCAAGTAATCGATTCTGGCTCGGCAAAAAGCCCCGCATGATCCAATCATGCGGGGCTTTTTGTTGTGCGCTTCAGGCGCATCCGAAAACAAAAACGCGACCAGCAAAATCATGGTCGCGTTTATGGCGGGATGGCACCAACAAGCAATGGAATGCTAGCGTGCCTTTGCAAGCATCAGAGCCATTCCGGTT
Organism: uncultured Oxalobacteraceae bacterium; assembly: GCA_946478765.1. The sequence goes on from CAMLDH010000010.1 coordinate 18,432, forward strand.
GTTTATGCATAGCTGCGCAAACGCAGAGAGAAGTCCCGCAATGCTTTGATGCCGGATGCTTCCGCCCTTGCGCACCAGTCCTGCAGCTGTTGCAGCAATTGGTCGCGACTCGCATGCGAACGCTCCCAGATCGCGCCAAGTTCGACCCGCATTTCGTGCATCGTTTGCAGTGCCTTGCTATGCAAGAACAATTCCATGAGTTGCTGCTTTTGCGGCGCTTCCAGTTTGGCCGGTTCACGCTGCAGCAGTTTTTTGGAGGACTTCAGGAAGCCGGCTTCAAGCTTGGCTTTGTCTTTCAATACGGTGATCTCATCGCTCCACGCCTGCTTCAACGATTTCGCGTATTTCGCTGTCACGTCGTAACGGTTTGCGATGACCGATTGCAGGGTTTCGAAATCGGCAACCAGTTTTTCACGGTCGAATTTCGGCGCCGGCGCGACTTTTTTCACTTTCGCCAAACCCGCGATTTCGAGGATGCGAATGTACATCCAGCCGATATCGAACTCATACCACTTGGACGACAGTTTGGCCGACGTGCCGAAGGTGTGATGATTGTTGTGCAGTTCTTCGCCGCCGATGAGGATGCCCCACGGGACGATATTGGTCGCCGCATCGGCGCATTCGTAATTGCGATAGCCCCAGAAGTGGCCGATACCGTTGATCACGCCGGCTGCAAAAATCGGAATCCACAACATCTGGATCGCCCATACTGTCACACCGATCACGCCGAATAGCAGCACGTTGACAATCATCATCAGGGCGACACCCTGCCGGCTGTATTTGGTATAGAGATTGCGCTCGATCCAGTCATCGGGCGTGCCATGACCATACTTTTTAAGCGTCTCAAGATTTTTCGATTCGGTGCGATAAAGTTCCGAACCTTCCAGCAGCACCTTCTTGATGCCGCGTGTTACCGGGCTATGCGGATCTTCTTCGGTTTCGCACTTGGCGTGGTGCTTGCGGTGGATGGCCGCCCACTCCTTGGTAACCATACCGGTCGTCAACCACAACCAGAAGCGGAAGAAATGACTTGGAATTGCATGCAAATCGAGCGCACGATGCGCCTGGCTGCGATGCAGGAAAATCGTGACAGCCGCAATCGTGATATGCGTGACGACGAGCGTATAGACGACAACTTCCCATCCGGTCGAATTCGTGACGCCATTCGATAAAAAACGCAGTACTGCGTCAAACATTGTTGATAAAATCAATTCCCACTCCTAAGCTGATTGTTGCGGCTCGCCTGTTGAACACCAATAGGGAGCACATTGATTTTTGTTCCGCATTGTACGCTTTTTACGGATTAAGGCCTATTGTCAAAGGGGTCATGTCTTTGACTCGTCCAGCAGCCTTACTTCACGTTGCGGACACGGTATGGTGACCCGATGGGCGTGCAGCGTGCGCAAGATTGCGCGGTTGACGTCGGACAGCACGCCCATGCGTCCGTTCTCGGGGTCGGTAATCCAGAAGCCGATTTCCAGTTCCAGGCCGTCCGCGCCAAACTTGATCAGCATCGCTTGCGGCGCCGGGTTTTTCGAGACCCGGGCGATACTTGCGGCCGCTTCTTCCAGCCATCGAATGACGTCATCGATGTCTGCTTGATAACTGACGCTGACATGCGTTGCCAGCCGCAATGTCCGATCGGTCAGCGAATAATTCTGTACCGGGCCCGATACCAGCATATCGTTGGGCACGACGGATTCGATGCCGTCCAGACCTTGTACGATGGTATAGCGGGTATTGATTTGCGTCACCTTGCCGTAGTACTTGTCGACCGCGACCATGTCTCCGACCGCCAGACTGCGTTCCAGCAGGATCACGAAACCCGACACATAGCTGCTCACGATTTTCTGCAATCCGAGGCCGATGCCGACACCCAACGCACCGCCAAAGACGGACAAGACCGTTAAATCGATGCCGACCGACGACAGGCTTAACAACACTGCGGTGACGATCAACAATGCACGTCCCATGCGCGCCATCACGGCGCGCAATGACGAATGCACGGTATCCAATTGCATCAGGCGCTCTTCAAACGTCGCCCCGGCCCAGAGCGCGAGCAGCAGCGTGACGACGACGGATACCGCCGCCTGCAAAATCGTCAACAAGGACATCTTGTTGCGTCCGACCGGGACCACGATCTCTTCGAGATAATGTATGAGCTCGGGCCACAGTCCGGTGATGTAAAGGGCCACCCCGGCCCAGACCAGGATGGCAAAGACCTTTTCAAACAGCAGCACAAAGCTGCCGGCCTGGCCGCCACGGACAAAAATCCTGCGCAACACATAGAACGCCAGCCGGATCAACGCAAATGACGCGACCAACGGTATGGCGACGCGCAGCAGGTTGACGTGCTGCCATTTTCCAAGCAAGGGTTTGGCAACCGCGATCAAGGTCAACGCCAACAACGGGGAAAGGACGCGGGCAAAACTCTCGACGCCCACCCGCATCACGCCCAATTGCACATCTTTAACGACCACTGCCGCCCGCAATGCGCGCGCCAGTCCCCATCCGATTACAGCACACACAACCAGCACGCCGATTTGCCATAGCATGCCGGGATCCTGCAAATCGGACCAGAGATCGAGCCAGAGACTGGAAAGCGGAGTTGTCGTCATTTTTTATAGGGCGTGGCGTCCAGTTGATGCCGCGCCCAATTCATTGCGTACTGGGACGCGAGCGTAGGGTTTTTGCGCGCGATGATGATATTTTCGGCGTTCTTGTGCTGCGCGCTCCAGGTGAAATTGAAGCTGCCGGTGATCACGGTAGCATCCGGCGTTGCGGCGTCAATCACGAGAATTTTGTTGTGGGCATTTTGGTATTTCGTCTCCAGCCACACTGGAATACCGACAGCTGCCAAGTCAGGCAGCATCGACGATGCTATTTTGAAAAGCTGTTCCGCATCGGCCAATACGCGCACGTCGACGCCACGTCGGTGTGCAGCCATCAGCGTATTGGCGATCTTCTTGCTGGTCAACAGATAGGCTTGCACCAGCACCTGTTTGCGCGCGCCGACGATCTCATCGGCGATCGCGCCTTCAACGTTATCCCATGGTGCAAATACGGCTTGCAGTGTGCCTTGCGCGACTATCGCCGGCGTAGCGGCGTCCAGTGCAACGGCGCGCGGCGCAACGATGCCGGCGCAGATGCACGTTGCCGCAATGACCAGCCATTGCCTCATTTTTTACGTTCAAGCACCGCAGCAAAAAAGCCGTCGGTTTGATGCTCGTGCGGTGAAAGCTTCAAATAATCCTGCATGTCGAGCGCTATTTTTTGTTCGGCCAGCACGTCTTTCATCGGCACCAATACAAAATCCGCATGAGAAGACATGAACTGCGTGGCGATTGCTTCGTTCTCTTCGTCGAGCAAACTGCAGGTCGCATAGACCAGCCGTCCGCCCGGCTTCACCAAGCGTGCGGCACCGGACAGGATGGCCATCTGCTTGGCATTCAATTCGACCAGGGACTCCGGCGTCTGGCGCCATTTGACATCGGGATTGCGGCGCAAGGTGCCCAGACCGCTGCACGGCGCGTCGACCAGTACCCGATCGATCTTGCCGGCAAGGCGCTTGATCTTTGCATCGTTTTCATGGGCGATCAATACCGGATGCACATTCGACAAACCGCTTCTGGCCAAGCGGGGTTTCAGTTTCCCCAAACGCTTTTCCGATACGTCAAACGCGTACAGGCGTCCAGTGTTGCGCATCGCGGCGCCCAGCGCCAAGGTCTTGCCGCCGGCTCCGGCGCAAAAATCGACGACCATCTCGCCGCGTTTGGCACCGACCACCTGGGACAATAATTGACTGCCCTCGTCCTGCACTTCGATCGAACCGTTTTTGAACAATGAAAGATTCTGCAGCGCAGGCTTTTTCAGTATCCGGATGCCCAACGGCGCATAAGGGGTCGGCTCGCACAGGATCGGCGCCGTCGCCAGTTCGGCGATCACGTCGTCGCGCGTGGATTTCAATGCATTGACGCGCAAATCGAGTGGCGCCGGTCGGTTCAATGCGTCGGCCAGTTGCAACGTCTTTTCTTCGCCATGCCGTGCCACCAGTTTGTCGAATAGCCATTGCGGCAAATTCGCACGCAACGCGACCGGCAGGGAGGCGCGGTCGATTTGCATCACGCGGCTCAGCCAGTCGGTTTCTTCCACCGACAATCCGCCGAGTGCATCAACACCGACGGCATCGGCCAAACCGAGCAAGGTCAGGCGGCGCATTGCCGGACCGATTCCGGATTCGGAAAAGCTGGCGTACACGGATTTATTGCGCAACAGGCCATACACGCCTTCGGCGATGGCCCCGCGTTCGCGGGAACCGATCCGGGGATGATCTTTAAAATAACGCGACAAGGTAACGTCGGCCGGGCCGGTAAAACGCAAAATTTCGCGCAGTACTTCTTCGGTGTAGCCAACGACCGCTGGTGGCAATCTCATACAGAATCCTTTTAATAATCTTGTTTGCTGCCTTACTACTGCTGGTCTGTAGCCACATGCACACGGTTGTTTTCGAGCGTCAGCTTATTCTCGACGAACCAGCGAACGGCGCGCGGATAAATCACATGTTCCTGAACCAGCACGCGCGCGGACAGCGTATCTTCCGTGTCGCCGGCCACGACCGGTACTGCCGCCTGTGCCACAACCGGCCCATGGTCGAGGTCCGCCGTGACGAAATGCACCGTGGCGCCATGCACCTTGACGCCTGCGGCCAACGCCTGGCGATGCGTTGCCAGACCGGGGAAACTCGGCAACAGCGATGGATGAATATTGAGCATGCGGCCGGCGTAATGGTCGACGAACGGCGCCGTAAGAATACGCATAAAGCCAGCGAGCACCACCAGATCGGGGGCGAACCGGTCAATCGCGACCTGGAGCGCAGTATCGAATGTTTCGCGCGTGGGGAAATCCTTATTGGCCACGACTGCGGTCGGAATGCCTTGTTCCGCAGCGAACACCAACCCTTCAGCATCGGCCTTGTTGCTGATCACTGCGGCGATCCTGGCTGCCCATTGCTCGGCCTGCGCCGCGCGGACGATGGCTTGCATATTGCTGCCACGCCCCGAAATCAAAATAACGATATTTCTCATGGCGCGCATTGTACCGTACCGCTGCAGCCCGGATGCCGGCGCCGATCCAATAAAAAAGCCGACCAAAGGGTCGGCTTGTTGGCGTTTCAAGATAGCGTGGCCTATTGAAAGGAATAAAACACGCGAAACGAGACTTTCTTGTCAGCCCAGAAATCGGCTGCATCGCGGAACACGTCCAGCAGCGTTTCGCGCGCTTCCTTGTCGAATTTCGGTGTATTCGGCAATTGTTCCAGAACCACCAGAAAACCCGGCTGCGGTCCTGCTTTATGTGCCAGGTCTGTCAGGCAGTCCCTCAGCGCGTCGAAATTCTTGCCGAAGTGCTTGGGAAAATGAAAAGCATTGGCAATGATAGCCAGTACCTGCTGCTTGGTGGTCGCTTCAGCACAGTATGCGTACAGAAAATGCTGCCCGAGACGGGCCGCCTCTTTCTGCAAATCCGTCACGCGAAATGCACGGATGGACTGCACCACATTGGGTGGCACGGTTGTAAGCAGGTTCATGTCTCCCTCAACTCGCGGGGTTATATTTGCATTTATTCTGTGCAGTGACTCAATTCGCATGCCATTACTCTTTTACACGCCTGAACGTCGCATAATGATCGTCGGTATAGTAATAATTCTGTGATGCCATCGATTCGCCGCCAACGATAATGCGCCGTGCGCCGCGGTTGCGCACTCCCGCAGTCTTGACCGTAAATTCATGATAATACCCGCGCTTCTGCTTGGGTAAAACCCCCTCATAATTGCCAAACACGGCACCATCCTTGGCATACGAAAAAGGTCCGCCCTGCTTGATCGATACCAGTGTCTTGCGCGCGTCGACCGGCAAATCGGCCCATGCGACGATCCCGATCGATGCTGCGTCTTTTGCAAAAACATTAAAAGACAGTAATAACGCAACGAGAAAAAATAAACCGCTTCTCAGTGCATGGGCATTCACAGTCGTTTCCTTATAATTTTTGTTGCAAATTAGGCAATAATGAAAAGGACGATACCGTAGGGTAACGTGTTGTACAACACGAATCAACCTGTATTGCCAGAATGCCGTTCTCAAATGCCGGATTTGATTCCAGTTTCATATCACTTGCACCCAACATGTTGGAAATCTGACACGAGAACCAATTCCCGCGCGGCTGCGCCAGATGCCGGCAGTCATCGTTGCGCCGCACGGTTATTGTATTTTCATTAAAATTCCATGCTCCGATAGCGCCCGTAGTGCAAACAAGTCAATTTGATACGCGTCTCCAACGGATACAAATTGTTTCAATAGTTACCGCGATCTTGCCAATCCGTTGTAGTGCCTTGCCATGATCCTGGCGTTAAATATAGGCAGGTCATGCACTGCAATATCGAAGGAGGACCATCATGAAAAACGTTTCAAGAACGGCAATCGCCGTATCAATCGCCGGTGCTGCCTTAATGTTAAGCCCGCCATTGGCAATGGCACATGATCAAGCCCGCGTGAGCTGGTCAGTCAGTGTCGGCACGCCCTATCCGGCGCCGGTTTATGGCCCGCCGCCGGTCGTTTATGTAGCACCGCAGCCTGTCTACGTGCAGCCGCGCCCCGTGTATGTGGAAAGCGTGCCGGTCGTGCAATATCGCAGCTACTACCCGCAGCCGTACTATGTTGAAGAAGTGCGTTACAAAAAGCACCATCACTGGAAGCACCATCACCAGTACCGCTATGACGATTGACGCGTTCCCGGCATGCGGGAACGCGCGTAGTGGAAGTTGGATTATCGAATGACCCGGACGAGCTTCGACTTCTCGGTCTTTGATTTCCCGACGCGCGTGCTCTACGCGGTCGCACTCGCATTCGCTACCACGCCTTCGGGATGCGCATTGGCGCCATGTTCAGCGCCGAAAAAAGTCAGCACGTCAGCGCGGCGCGCAAGTGTATCAAGCTGTCCCAAGCGGAGGAGCTCGCAGGTATAGCTGGCTTCAAATAACAAATACGATGCCAATGCCGAGCCGCGCACCTCGGTCGCCCCAATAGCAGCCAGCATCATCCTGACCGGGGCGGGCAAGCTGCCGACGTGGCGGCTTGCTATTTCGTCCAGGCGCTCGGACGGTGCAATGATCAGCATCTCGATCGGCCGCAACGGCGTCTTGGCCTTTTGCTCTTCCGGCAAGAACGACAGAGTCAGGTTGATACGATTCATGCGCTCGATATCGACCGCAAGACTATCGAGAAAGATGCTGGACATCGCATGACCGGCAATTTGCGCCAGACTCGGGTATTGCGCAAATTGCGATGTGTCGCGTACCGGCTCGGTCAGTCGTCCGGCGCCGATCACCAGCACCTTTTCCGCCCCCAAATGAATTGCCGGGGAAATCGGCGCCAGCTGGCGCATCGCGCCATCGCCGAAGTATTCGCGACGCCCGTCACAGTAAATCGGGGTCGCCGGAAAAATGAGCGGAATGGCGGACGATGCAAGCAAATGTTCGAGGCCGATCTGGCCGCGCATCGCAATGCGCTGCATGCGTATCCACGGCTCGATGTCGGCTTCGGTCTGATAAAACGTGATGTGCTGCCCTGCCGTGTACGACGATGCCGTCACCGCCAGCGCATGCAAGGAGCCGTCTGCCAGCGCGGCATCGAGCCGCGGGAAATTCAGCATCCGGTTCAGCAACGTGACCAGCGGTGTATTGTCGAGCAGCGAACTCGGCGGATGCGCATGCCATTTGCGCAACAGCCAGCCGAACGACAGCAACGACAGCCATTTCGCGCCCGAGCGCATCACGCCCAGCGAGTCGGCGCGATACACCTGTTCGACCGTGAAGTGTTCCCAGACTTGCACAAGCTTTTCCAGTCCCTCGCCGAAATTGTCCGCATGACATGCAAGTGCGGTCGCATTGATGGCGCCGGCCGAGGTGCCGCAAATAATGTCGTAGGGATTGCGATCCGGCGCCCAGCCGGCTTCATGCAGGATCGAAGAAACGGCTTGCAAAACGCCGACCTGGTATGCGCCCCGCGCGCCACCTCCGGTCAAAACAAGTCCTGTTTTCTTTTTGTTCCCCATAGCAACAGATTAGCAGGGAGTGTATTGTTTGTGGAGAACAGAGGCTATTGCTGCATGAAAAAAACAACGCCGGGCAAACCCGGCGTATTGATGTACGTTCAAGCTGAAAATCAATCGCCTTTCACGATGCCCTCGCGCCGCGGGTCGGCACCGCCGAACCACATCTCTTCGCCATGGATATTCACGCGCATGATGCCTTGCAAGCCGGAGGTTTGCTCCATCACCCGCACGTTATGGCCTTTGGCCTTCAGCGCCTCAATCAAGGCATCCGATACGCGTCCCTGCTCCAACTCGGTAGGACCGTTGCGGCTGCCGAAGTTCGGCAAGCTGATTGCCTGCTGCACATTCAGTCCCCAATCCATCGTGCCGACCAATACCTTGCCGACGTAATTGATGATCGCGGAACCGCCCGGCGAACCGGTCGACAACAGCAGCTTCTTGCTGTCCTTGTCGAACACGAAAGTCGGCGCCATCGAACTGCGCGGCCGCTTGCCGGCCTGTACCCGATTCGCGATCGGGCCATTCGCATCGGCGGCATCGAAGGAGAAATCGGTCAGCTGATTGTTGAGTAAAAAACCGTCGACCATCTGGCGCGAACCAAATGCATCTTCGATCGTGGTCGTCATCGAGATCGCATTGCCGTTGGCATCGACGATTGAAATGTGCGATGTCGAAGGCAATTCGGGCGAGGTGTCCAAACCCCATGCGACGCTCATTGCGGGTGGCGTACCGAACTTGGCCGGCCCCATCGACTTGTCGGTGATCAGTGCAGCGCGCTCGGCCAAGTACTTTTTATCCAACAATGGCTTGATGCTGTTGCCCGACAGCGGCACAAAATCGGTATCGGCCACATAGCGGCCGCGATCCGCATAGGCAAGACGTCCCGCTTCTGAAAACAGGTGGATCGCCTCCGCATCCAGCGCACCGTCTTTTGGCGCAAAACCGCTGATATCCCGGGTCTCCAGCATACCCAGCATCTGCGCAATCGCGATACCGCCGGACGACGGCGGCGGCATGCCGCACACAGTCCATTTCTTGTAATCGGTGCAGATGGGCTCGCGCACTTTCGCCTGGTAGCCGGCAATATCGGCAGCGCTCAAGCCGCCCGGATTGGCCGGATGGCTTTTGACTTTGGCTTCGATGTCTTGCGCAATGTGGCCTTTATAAAAAGCATCCGCGCCGCCGGTGGCGATTTCGCGCAGCACTTTCGCCAGTGCCGGATTTTTCAGCACATGGCCAACCGGTCGCGGATTGCCTTCCCGATCGTAAAAATACGCGGCCGCCGCTGCATCGTTTTTCAGGTATTTCTCGGACTTGAGCAAAGTATGCAAACGCGGGCTGACCGCGAAGCCGTCGTCGGCCAGTTTGATCGCCGGCGCAAACAATGCCGCCCAAGACAGCTTGCCATACTGCTTGTGCGCCAATTCCAGCATGCGCAGCACGCCGGGCGCGCCGGTCGAACGGCCGCCGACCACGCCATCATAAAAGTTCATGGCCTTGCCGTCCGCCGTCTGGAACAGTTTTTCGGTGGCGGTAGCAGGCGCAGTCTCGCGCCCATCGAACGCCTTGACTGTGCTGCCATCAAAATGCATCAGGAAAGCGCCGCCGCCGATGCCGGACGACTGCGGCTCCACCAGCGTCAGCACCATCTGTGTTGCAATTGCCGCATCGATCGCGGAGCCGCCCGCCTTGAGTATCTGATAGCCGGCCTCGGTCGCCAGCGGATTGGCCGCAGCGACCATGAATTTTTTCGATACCACGCCGGCTTTCTCGGCATAGCCGCTCGCCGCCTCCGGTGCCTGCATGCCGGTTTCGGGCGCTTTGTACTGGAAGGTCGGCGCAGTCGTGCATGCACTTAACAGCGCTGCGGCAAACGCGATGGAAGTCAATCTGGTTCTGATCATTAGCGCCTCCGAAAATAAAAAGGCAAGCGCGAGGCTTGCCTGGTGAGTATAGTCAGCTTGGCGGCAACTGTCATTGCACATTGCCATTCGTGCAATCGACAGCAATCGATTATGCCTGCGCTTTCTGCGTCACTTTTTGACGGAAAGCAATACCGCAGGTAAATTTTTCTTATCGCGATTACTTCGGTTGCATGCGGATCGCACCATCGAGACGAATCGTTTCGCCATTCAACATCACGTTCTCGATAATCGTCTTGGCCAGATGCGCATATTCCGCCGGGCGACCCAGACGCGACGGGAACGGCACCATGCGGCCCAACGCCTCCTGCACTTCTTGCGGCATGCCAAGCAACATCGGCGTCTCGAAGATGCCGGGCGCAATCGTCATCACGCGAATGCCGTTGCGCGACAGATCGCGCGCCATCGGCAATGTCATGCCGACCACCGCGGCTTTCGACGATGCATACGCGGCCTGCCCCATCTGGCCGTCGAACGCGGCAACCGATGCAGTATTGATGATCACGCCACGCTCCCCCTGGTCGGTGGCGTCGGTCTTGGCCATTGCATCGGCGGCCAGACGCGCCATGTTGAAGGTGCCCACCAGATTAATGTTGACCGTGCGCTG
>CAMLDH010000011.1 GCA_946478765.1 uncultured Oxalobacteraceae bacterium
TACCGGCCTGTCACGCCGGGGGTCGCGGGTTCGAGTCCCGTCCACTCCGCCAAAAATAAAAAGGCGAACGAAAGTTCGCCTTTTTTCTTTTGCGATAAAAGTCGCAATCTCAATCTGTCTGTGATTGGTTGATCATGTTTGAATTTGTCCGCACCCATCAACGTCTGATGCAGTTTGTACTGCTGTTGTTCATTTTTCCTTCGTTCGCATTTTTCGGCCTCGAAAGTTATACGCGTTTTCGCGACGGCGACAATGCTGTTGCCAATGTCGCGGGCCAGCCTATTACTCAACAAGAATGGGATGCCGCGCAACGAGAGCAAATGGAACGCTTCCGTCAAATGTTCGGCGCGCAGTTCGATCCGAAGATGTTTGATACGCCGGAAGCAAAACAGAGCATCCTCGACAATTTGATCGCGCAACGTGCACTTGCTGCCGAGGCTGCGCGTGATCACCTATCGGTGTCAGATCAAGTGGTGCAGCAAACCATTCTTGGCATCCCGGGGATCACCAACGCGGAGGGCAAGTTTGATGGCGAGCGCTACAAGGCTTTGCTCGCGATGCAGGGAATGACGCCCAAGATTTACGAGGCTCGCCTCCGTCGTGATCTCGCGTTACAACAAGTCAATGGGGCGATCCAATCCACCGCATTTGCGCCGAAAGCTGTGGCGTCGCGTTTGTCCGACCTGAACGATCAGGAACGCGAAGTACAAGAGTTGTCATTCAAACCTGCCGATTTTGCATCTCAGGTCAAAATCACCGATGACATGCTCAAGGCCTACTACGACAAGAACAGCAGCCAGTTTGAAGTTCCGGAGCAGGCCAAGGCCGAATATGTCGTATTGAATAATGATGCTCTGATGTCGCAAATCGCCGTTACGGACGCGGACATCAAGGCGTACTACGAGCAGAATGCCAAGCGTTACTCGGTCGATGAACAGCGTCGCGCCAGCCATATCCTGATTACCGTGAAGAAGGATGCGTCCGACGCGGGCAAGGCTGCTGCAAAAATGAAGGCGGAGAAGCTGCTGGCGCAGGTGCGCAAGAGCCCGAGCGATTTCGCGAAGCTGGCCAAGGAAAATTCTGAGGATCCGGCTTCCGCCGAACGTGGCGGCGATCTGGATTATTTCAGCAAAGGCATGATGGTAAAGCCGTTCGAAGAGGCTGCTTACAAATTGAAGCAGGGCGAAATCAGCGACTTGGTGCAGTCGGATTTCGGCTATCACATTATCCAGCTCACCGGCGTGAAACCGGCATCTATCAAAACGCTGGATGAAGTCAAAGGTGAAATCGCCACCGAGATCAAGAAACAGCAAGCTGCAAAGAAATATGCGGAGCTGGCGGAAATCTTTACCAACACCGTATACGAACAAGCGGATAGCCTGAAGCCGGTGGCCGACAAATTGAAGCTCAAAATCGAAACAGCGGCCAATTTGTCGCGCCAGCCGGACCCATCCGCGGCACCGACGGTGCCGTATAACAACGCGAAATTCTTGAAAGCGCTGTTCTCGGATGAAACGATCAAAAACAAGCGCAATACAGAGGCGGTGGAAGTCGCGCCAAACACATTGATTGCCGGTCGTATCGCTGAATACAAGCCAGCGAGCAAGCGTCCGTTCGAAGAAGTTAAAAATATCGTCCGTGAACGCGTCACGCAAATTGAAGCGGCAAATTTGGCGAAGAAAGCCGGTGAAGCGAAGCTGGTTGCGCTTAAGGCAAAAGATGACACGACCGGCTTCGGTGATGCAAAAACAGTTTCGCGAACAAAGACCAAGGATTTCGACGGTACGATGCTAGTGGCCGTGATGAAGGCCGATGTGACCAAGCTGCCCGCCTATGTCGGTGTCGATGTGCCAGGCAAAGCTTACAGCGTGGTTCGCATCAGCAAAGTGTCGCAGCCGGCGGTGGTTGATAATGCGCGGCGTCAGGCCGAAGAGCAGCAAGTGGCCAACGCATTGGCGCAACAGGAAATGATGGCCTACATTGATGTGCTGAAACAAAAAGCGAAAGTCAAAATTCTGAAACCGGTGTCGGTAATTCCGGCGCCGGCTGACGCAGGTTCGCAAGGCAGTAACGAAAGGTAAATTATCGGGTCGTAAAAAAGCCGCTCACTGAGCGGCTTTTTTATTGGCGAAGATGAATGTGATTAGCCAACTCAATGATCCAATGTTCAGGTTTTGCAATGGCCATCATGGCAAGGGATATCAAACAAACGGTGCCAGTGGTACCGTTTGTTGTTGGTGTGTCGATGATCAGAGTGGGGAATCGTCGGTCGGCGTGCATTCTTATACACAACTCGAACTTGGCACTGCCCTTAATTCTCTAACAAGGATCGTTCACAGAAACGATTTTGTTGGAGAAAGTCATGGCTATGCATTGGACGCGGAGAAAAGTTGATGCATCGACCCTGCCAGCAGATAAGCGATTGAAGCCGTGGCTATCAAGGATGCTCACCGTACTGGGGCGCGCCTCTGAACGCAGCATCCCGGCCGCCTGTTACGAGATTTTCGAACAAGCCGCGAAACAGTCGGCCGATGCGCGCGCAGAATTATTATTCGCGCCAAATCCAATCGCTGCACATAACCGCGCTTTTCGTGACGTCAAATCCGTTCAATGATAGCGGCGATACCTTGACCGCCACCGATGCACATGGTGATCAGGCCATAGCGCTTGTTGGTGCGAATCAATTCATACAGGCACTTGACCATGATGATCGCGCCGCTGGCACCGAGCGGATGGCCGAGCGCGATGGCGCCGCCGTTCGGGTTGGTGCGCGCAGGATCGAGATCCAGTTCTTGGCACACGCTCAGCGACTGTGCTGCGAACGCTTCGTTCGATTCGATCACCTCCATGTCGTTGAGCGTCAAACCGGCGCGCTTCAAGGCCAGCCTCACTGCCGGAACGGGGCCGGTACCCATGAGAGCGGGGTCGACACCGGCAACCGCGTAGGAGACTAGGCGGGCCAGCGGCGCCAAGCCGGCGCGTGCAGCGGCGCCTTCTTCCATCAACACGCAGGCCGCAGCACCGTCATTGATGCCGGAAGCATTGCCGGCGGTAACGGTGCCGCCTTCCTTCTTGAATGCGGGCTTGAGCTTGGCGAGTGATTCGATCGTGGTATCGGCTTTTGGATACTCGTCGGTATCGAATATCGCCGTTCCTTTGCGGGTGCTGATTTCAACCGGAACGATCTGCGACTTGAAATGGCCGGCCGTAATGGCTGCACTTGCGCGCTGCTGACTTTTCACTGCAAACGCGTCTTGATCTTCGCGCGAGATACGGTATTTTTGCGCGACGTTTTCAGCGGTGATGCCCATGTGACCAGAGCCGAAAGGGTCCGATAGGGCACCGGCCATCATGTCGATCATCGTGATATCTCCCATGCGTGCGCCCCAGCGCGCGGCCGACACTGAATACAACGAGCGGCTCATGGTTTCGACGCCGCCGCCGACGGCGATATCGGTGTCCCCCAGCTGGATTGCGTTGGCGGCGGTGACAATTGCCTGCAGGCCGGAGCCGCACAAACGATTGAGCGTCAATGCCGCCGATTCCTTGACCATACCGGCATTGATGCCGGCCACGCGCGACACATACATGTCACGCGCCTCGCAATGAATCACGTTGCCGAACACGATCTGGCCAGCGTGGGCCGGATCGATCTTGGCACGGGCGAAGGCTTCCCTGACTACCGTGGCGCCCAGATCGCACGCGGAAAAATCCTTCAGCGTACCGCCGAAGGAACCAATCGCGGTGCGCGCGGCGCCGACGATAACGACATTTTTTGGTGTGCTCATGTTGATCCCTTTTTTATAGAATTGTTGACTTGCTTAGCTTAGATTACGCTGATGCCCGGTTTTCCTCGGGACTGCAAACAAGGTCCGCATGCATGTCCACCTTGTGGCTGGACGGAAAAATGCTGTCCACTACGCCCCATTCGACATAGGAAGCATGGTCGGTCTTGTCTTGAATCTCGTTGCCGAAAATATGCACAAGAGAGGATGCAGGCAAGGTGCGGACGGTGGCGCCCGGCGCCAGTTCAGTGCGCGATGCGGCTGCCGCAAGGCAAATATAGATGCCGCCGGAGAGTGTGCCTGTTACACGCAGGCGGATCGAGGCGCCTTCGCACACCAGGTGGCGCAGCCACAATGCCAGGTGCGCCAGATACTGCGAGAGAATGACTTTTTCATCTTGCAGCTGGATACTGTGGCCCGGGCAGTCCATCACAATGGTGAGGGAATTTATTGCGGCATTCGAGCATGCCGATTCCGCCAGCTCGGCCAAAACAAGCGCATCGGCAGCACCAAAAGATCTGTCCATCACGCAGCGTAGCGTGTCGCCATCGAGCACGATGTCTGTGGCGGCGCCAATCGTTAGCGCAGCACCCTGCGCACCGCCCGGCAATCGTTGCCATAAATGGTGTCGCTCCTGAAGCAGCGACTCACGCGTCACGCTCGCCGTGATCGGGTTGGCGACCCAATCGAATACGGCTTGTGCATAAGCGTCGAGATCGTCGACGACCAGCTTGTCGGCGTTGCCAACGGCAACGCGGGAAATGCCATTGATCCGATTTAACACGATGTCGCGGGATGTTTCGTCCGCCAGCGCAGCTTGCAGTACCCGTGGGCCTGACATCGCCAGTTGCGTATCTGCCGAATAAAGACGCGCGAGAGCCGAGAAGGACAGCATGCTGGCCGAGCCAAACGCATAGCGCCCTATCACGGCCAGCATAGGCACGCCGGCGAGACGGGCGTCCAGCACTTCCCGCAGCAACGCGCGTATGGCGCCTTGCACCGGCAAGCCCGCAGTGAGGCGAGTGCCGGCGGAATCGATTAACAGCAGAATCGGAACACCGGTTGCCCGTGCCCGCAGTACTGCCCATTTGAAATCGACGCATTCGCTCATGCCGAACGTGCCCATGGAAGCAGCGGGGTCGGTGGCAACGGCCATGACCTTGCGGCCGGCGATATGCCCCTCAGCGATGCGCAGATCTGAATGGGTAGCGAGGTAATGCCATGCGTCGCCGTTGAATAATGCGGTGAGTCGCTGTGGCAGTGGCGCCCGACTATAGGTTTTCTGTTCCAAGATGGCTCCTTGTATTTTGGATTGGTTAATGTGGTTTCGGTAATGAACTGAAAAAGACAAGCGGACGCATCCGCCTCAAAATTGATCCAGCAGGAATGCAGCAGCTGCGGCCGGTGTGGCAAAACCGGCCGCCACCGCTGCGAGCTGCTCCGGTAGCGCGGCTTGCACCGCTCTGTGGCTGTGAAAGCGCTGCTGCAGTCCCATGTCAATCAGCGTGCGCATCCAATCCAGCGCTTGCTTGCGGCGTTTTTCCGTCAACTGCCCGCTTGCCGAGAGCATCTGGCGATGCTGCAGAATAGTGTTCCAGAAAAGTTCGATGCCATCGCCGCGCATCGCGCTGACTGCCAGTACCGGCGGTCGCCAGTGCAATGACAAACTGCGCAATAAGGTCAATGCATTGCGCATCTGGCCCATCGCCAGTTGGGCGGCGTTCGGGTCCAGGTCGGCTTTGTTGTAGACAATCAGGTCGGCCAATTCCACAATGCCTTTTTTGATGGCTTGCAAGTCGTCGCCGCCATGCGCTTGTTGCAGCAACACAAACGTATCGGTCATGGCGGCTACCGCTGTTTCGCTCTGTCCGACGCCCACCGTTTCGACGATGACGACATCGAATCCAGCTGCTTCGCACACCAGCATTGCTTCACGGGTATTGGCCGCGACGCCGCCCAGCGAACCGCGCGCTGGCGACGGGCGAATATAGGCATGGGAGGATGCCATCGACAGCCGTTCCATGCGCGTCTTGTCGCCCAATATCGAGCCGCCGTTGACAGAACTGGACGGGTCCACGGCAAGCACCGCCACACGATGGCCTTGTTCAATCAAATAGAGGCCGAACGCTTCGATGAAGGTCGACTTGCCCACCCCCGGCGCTCCGGAAATGCCGATGCGTATCAACTGGCCGGTTTCCGGCAACAAGGTATTGACGATCTGTTGCGCCCGCGCTTGATGATCGGCCCGGCTGGATTCGATCAACGTGATGGTTTTTGCCAATGCCCGAATTTGACGCGCGCGCACGCCGGCGACCAGCGCCGCGTCCTCATCGGATAACAAGGAGGTAGTCATCGTGCAGTTCATGCAATGCGCGCCTCAGCGATGATGTCCGTTACCAGCGATGCGCTGATTTTCGCCAGCACATCGCCGGCGCATTGCGGAATCGGCGTGCCGGGGCCATAGATTCCTTGCACGCCCGCCTGATACAGGAAGTCGTAATCCTGCGCCGGAATGACGCCGCCGACGAATACCACGATCTCTGCCGCGCCCTGATCCTTGAGCGCTTGCACGATCGCCGGCACCAGCGTCTTGTGGCCGGCGGCCAGTGTAGAAATGCCGAGCGCATGCACATCGTTCTCGATTGCCTGGCGCGCGGCTTCTTCCGGGGTCTGAAACAGGGGGCCGATATCGACATCGAAGCCCAGATCGGCAAATGCCGTTGCCACCACTTTCGCGCCACGGTCGTGGCCGTCCTGGCCCAGTTTGGCGATCATGATGCGCGGGCGCCGGCCCTGCATCACAGCGAATGCGTCGATGCTTTTCTTCATTGCATTCCAGCCGTCATCATTGTCAAACTGCGCGCCATAGATTCCCGATACGCTCTGAATGGTGGCGCGGTAGCGGCCGAATTCCTTTTCCAGTACGTCCGATACCTCGCCCACGGTGGCGCGCGCACGCATTGCCTGAATCGACAGCGCCAGCAGATTGCCATCGCTCTGGTTTTGCCCACTACGCGCGGCGGCCGCCAAGTCGTGCAATGCGGCGGCCACGGCCGCGCTGTCGCGCGTCGCCCGGGTCGCTTGCAGGCGCCGGATTTGCGATTCGCGCACGGCGGCGTTGTCGATGTCGCGAATGTCGACCGGATCTTCCTTGGACAGCTTGTATTTGTTGACGCCCACAATCACGTCGCGACCGGCGTCGATGCGCGCTTGTTTTTCGGCCGCGGAAGCTTCGATTTTCAGCTTGGCCCAACCGGACGCAACGGCTTTTGTCATGCCTCCCATCTGTTCCACTTCTTCGATCAATGTCCACGCCTGGTCCGCCATTTCCTGCGTCAGCTTTTCCATCATGTAGGAACCAGCCCACGGGTCGATTACGTGGGTGATATGTGTTTCTTCCTGAATGATGAGCTGGGTGTTGCGCGCAATGCGGGACG
The DNA here is from genome assembly GCA_946478765.1 of uncultured Oxalobacteraceae bacterium. The sequence goes on from CAMLDH010000011.1 coordinate 7,223, forward strand.
AGAAATCGGTCGGCAGTGCGATCGCTTCATCGAAGGAATTGGTATGCAGCGACTGCGTGCCGCCGAACACGGCCGCCATCGCTTCGATGGTGGTGCGCACGACATTGTTGTACGGATCTTGCTCGGTCAACGACCAGCCGGACGTCTGGGAATGGGTGCGCAGCATCATCGACTTCGGGCTCTTGGGATTGAATCCCTTCATGATGCGCCACCATAACAAACGCGCCGCACGCAACTTGGCGACTTCGAGATAAAAGTTCATGCCGATGGCGAAGAAAAAGCTCAAGCGGCCGGCGAACTGATCCACATCGAGGCCGCTGGCGAGTGCCGTTTTCACATATTCCTTGCCGTCGGCCAAAGTGAACGCCAGTTCCAGCGCTTGGTTGGCGCCCGCTTCCTGCAAGTGGTAACCGGAAATCGACACCGAATTGAACTTCGGCATGTGGTGCGCGGTGTAGCCGATGATGTCGGCGATGATTCGCATCGACGGCTCGGGCGGATAGATATAGGTGTTGCGCACCATGAATTCTTTCAGAATGTCATTCTGAATGGTGCCCGACAGTTGGTCCTGCGCCACGCCTTGTTCTTCCGCTGCCACCACATACGCAGCCAGTACCGGCAGCACCGCGCCGTTCATGGTCATCGACACCGAGACCTTGTCGAGCGGGATGCCGTCGAACAGGATCTTCATGTCGTCGACCGAATCGATCGCCACGCCGGCCTTGCCGACGTCGCCGGTCACGCGTGGATGGTCGGAATCGTAACCGCGATGCGTGGCAAGATCGAACGCGACCGACACGCCTTGCCCGCCGGCCGCCAATGCCTTGCGATAGAACGCGTTGGATTCTTCGGCGGTGGAGAAGCCGGCGTACTGGCGGATGGTCCAGGGCCGTACCGCATACATGGTCGCTTGCGGCCCGCGCACATATGGCGCGAAACCGGGCAGCGTATCGGTGTAGGGCAGGTCCTTGATGTCGGCTGCGGTGTACAGCGGTTTGACAGCAATGCCTTCCGGCGTGCGCCACACCAGCTTGTCCAATGCGCCCTCGGGGGCCGACTTGGCCGCGGCTTTGGCCCACTCTTCGATGGATGTCGTGCGCACGTCGGGATACGGTTGATTTTCTTTAGAAGACATGGGGAAATGCAGCAGCCTTATGGTTCGTTGTAGGTTCTAAGGGACCGGGTCGCGTTACCACTTTGCCACCTTTGTCCGAGGCATCATTTGAGATGGATCAGGCGCATGCCACAACGCAAAATGTATTCTTGCACGCGCCTTGATTTGAAAAACATGCTGACCAGAACGGCCATCTCACTCTTGCTGAGCAAGCCGCTTTTCTTGTTCGATGGTATGGCTGATGACCCACTGCGCCTGTTGGAGGACCAGGAGCCGGGCCGATCGCAGTGGATGGTTCTCGTTTGGAATTTCCGCTTTGATTGTGATACTGGTCTGTTGAAACTCGATTGCAGTTTCGGCCACCAGAGTATGTCCGTTCGAGGTGAGATTTAACTGTTCAAAAGTTGGAATGCTCATGCATACGCCTTCGAGAATGGATTAAGAACGTGAAGAATTTTTATGTTGATCGATCAAGCGACAAAATATAGGCCCTACACCATCGGGCATATGGATGGCATAGGGCCTAATCGTCAATGCATGCGAAATGCATCGTTGTTGCTATTCTGTGATGAAAAGGATGTTTTGAGTTTGTGCAATGTCAAGTTGACATCGGATCGCCAGCAGATTCTGACCAGCGTCAAGTAAGGGTATGGGATCGTACGGACAGAACCACCGAATCGGCGCGTGATTTCACGCTGGTTCTTGATGCACGCTGGTTCTTGATGCAAAAAGGGCGTATTGAACTTGAACGGATCGCTGTCGAGAAAGACAAGTTTCGTCGACGGCGTCATTCTCCAGATGTCATTTTTTCACGGCGTCAAACACAGGCCCCCACAACGGGTGTCCTTTTTCTCCGGGCGCCAGGTCGAATGCCGGGTCGAGTTTGAGCGCTTTCTGAAACTGCTGCCTACATAAAGTTTTGCGCCCCGACACACAATAACTGAACGCCATGTATTTCAAGGCTTCCAGTTGCAGCGGTTTGTCTGCCTTCCCTATTTCCGGCGCGCTGCGGAGTCGTTTGATCGCCGCGGCATACTCGCCGTGATTGTATAAATCGACTCCCGCCTCCAGCGTAGCTTGCGCTGCCGACGGCGCGGCCTTGGCCACATGCGGGATGTTTGCGGCAGTCGCGGCGTTCGCGGGATTTTTGGTGTTTGCCGTGTGCGCAGGGGAGGGCGTATTCTGCGCCGGCGATGCCGTTATGATCGGTTGATTGCTAGCGCAGCCGGCAACGAACAGGGTTGCAGCAAGAATGCCGATAGAACGCGCGCGGTAGGCAGAATTTTTCATCACATTGTGTTTGACGGATGTCGAAGTTTTTTGCAATTCATCATTCGCGACGCCTTCACGGAGAAGTTCTTATTTGCGCGTTGGTGAGAAATCGTAGTCAATACTACTCGCCTTTTTCGTGCTGATCACAACCTCGACCACGTAATCGGGAAAATGAGGATTCACAATTTTGAGTTGGTGTTTTCCTTCAGGTAGAACCATTTTTTTCAGAGGCGGGCTGACACCTTTGGATATGCCATCCACAAAAATGGTGCCCCATGGCTTGACCGTCAGCTTAATCAAGCCGGTCGCGTTCGTGTCCTTGTCCGTGCCTGCCGCTTCGCTGTTCGCGAGGTTCTGCGAGTCGGCGACCGCAGTGCGGGTATTTTGCCGCGTCTCCAATGGGGTTGTTTCTGCGGCCGCTGGGCTGCTCGCGGCCACGGCCACGGGCGCGGGTGCGGGTGCGGGTGCGGGTGCGGGTGCGGGGTGGTGATTCAGGGCGAGATATCCGCCGATTCCAGCGGCGAGCGCAACCGCCATCAGCGCCGGCGCCCATCGATATGTTGCCGGCGCCGAATGCACATCCGGGGCAGGCGCGCTTACGGCATTCGCCAATGGAATCGATGCGACAACCGGTGGCGCAGGTCTGGGCAATGCTGCATTCTCCGGCGCGGCGGTATCCATCCCTAACAACCGGCTGAATTCTGCGATCGATTGCGGACGGTCTTGCGGCTTGATTGCCAGGCCTTTGTCGATGGCAGATAAAAATTCCTTGCTGAAGCCGCTGTACGAACCGTTTTGCAGCGGCTCCATCGGGTCCTGCAGCATGCGCGCGACGGAAGTAGGCGGCGTCTTTTTGACAATCGCCGAATAGACGACTGCCGATAACGCATATATATCGGTCCACGGGCCTTGTTGCATCGAATTGTCATCCACGTATTGCTCGACCGGCGCATAACCCGGTTTCAAGATCACCGTGAGTTCGTGCGTCAGATCGCCGATGATCTGGCGTGCCGCACCGAAATCGAGCAATACCGCCTCTCCATTCGCCTGGATCATGATGTTGTCGGGTGAAATATCCCGATGCAGGATCTGCACTTTGTACAGCGCATCAAGCGCTTCGAGTATCGATTGCAGCATCGGCTTGAGCCATGCTTCGGTTACCAGCCCGGGGTCATTCTTGACGATATTCTTGAGCGTACGGCCTTCGTAATAACGCATGGCCATATACGCAGTCTTGTTCTGTTCCCAGAACCGGTACACTTTTATCAGTGCAGAATGATCGAAATGCGCCAGCAGTCGCGCTTCATTGATGAAGCTTTTCAAGCCGGTTGCAAATGTCTCCTGATGACGTTTCGATCGCAATACGACACTCTGGTCCTCGCCGCGTGCCGTCAGCGCCGCAGGCATGTATTCCTTGATGGCGACGGTGCGCTGCAGCGAATGATCGAATGCCAGGTAGACAATGCCGAATCCGCCTTCACCGATAATGCCGGTCACTTCAAATTCAGCCAGGCGGGCACCGATAGGGAGGCAGTTCTCGGAACCGATACCAATCACATCCGAGGCGTTGTCCGCGCTCGTATTTTTTGCATTGGCATTCGGTTCCGGATTGTTCATGGTTATTCTTGTCGACTAGGGCGCAGTGTTGCTGATCGTTGCAACTGCCGGTTGTTGTGTCTCTCGTTCACGCACCCATAGCGTCTGTGCCGAGTAATTGTCACGCAGCTTGGCGGAAGCGCTGCTGTTCGTGGCAGCGATGCGGCACATGCCGGCAAGCCAGTCATCGGCGTCAGTCGCCGTGGCCAGGGTGCGTTCCATCTCGTCTTCCGTTATCCACTCCCAGAACCCGTCGGTACAAATCAGGAAAGCATCGCCATCCTCGATCTCGATCACATCCGGGGTGACGGCAGGACTGGTGTCGCCCTCGGTTCCGATTGCGGCAAACAGCACATTGCGTTGCGGATGCGTGCGCGCCTGATCGGGTCTGGAATATCCGGCATCGATAAATTGCTGGATCAAACTGTGATCCTTCGTCATGCTGTGCAGTTTGCGTTGCCGAAACAGATACACCCGCGTATCGCCCAGATGGGCCCACAATGCATACCGGTTTTTTTGATCGATCAAGACCGTGGCGACGGTGGCGCTCATGTCCGCCAGCCGTTCTTCGATCTTGCCTTGCGCGACCCGGACAATCGCTTGGCCGACATAGGACTGGAGCGCACGAACGCCAAAAGACAGCTCCCGCAGAAAACTGTCGATGACGGTCTTGACGACGATGTTTGATGCGACCTCGCCTCCGATGTGGCCGCCGGCGCCGTCCGACACCACAAAGCAGGCAAGGCCGTCCTGCTGCGCACTGGCGACAGCATCCTGATTGGATGTCCGTCCCCCGACATCGGAGATCTGCGCAAAATCGAGACTGAGGGCAGGGCGAACAGACAAGTCGTTATTCATCCTGCGCCTCATTTTGTGCGCGCTCGAGTTCTTTCTCGTAGGCGGCCAAAAAGGCTTTGCCGAAATGCGTTTGAAAGTCGTGCCTGACTTCCTGATTGATGTTCTCGAACAAGTCGTTGAATTGATCCCACATCCTGGCTTTACGCTGCGCCGGCAGAACGGCATCGACAAATGAGGCGGTCTTCATCCGCTTTTCAAGCGCTTGCGGATTGAAACGCTTCAGCATTTCGTCTACCACGCCATGCATGCCCGCCGTCATGCCATTCTGATGGGCTTGCAAATCCGCGTAGGCATCCTGCATCGCTTCCACCGGCCCCATGAACCCTGGCATTTTCTTGCGTAACATTTGCGTCAGGACCGTTTGACTGTCGGACAGGAATTTGAGTGGATTATTGTTTCTGACCACCACCATCGTCACATCCGCATGCACCTCGCGCTTGATCAATGCGCGCGCCCCGACCAATTCGAACGTGCCCTGGATCGCAGCCGCCATCAGCTTGCCGATATTCTCCATGAATTCGGGCGTGAGTCCGGACGTGAGCGTGACATGCGCAATACCGGCGCCGTTCAGGAAAGCCTGCATCAGCGCCTGACTATCCGGCGCCGGCGCCTTGGCTGCGGACAGCGGCGCGTCATCGGGAACGGATTGCGGCGTCGACTTTTCGATAAGGATTGCAGGCGCGGAGCCTGGAACATCGCTAGCGCGGGATGGTGCGATGTCCGCTTTTTCGCGGCTTGGCGGCGGCATTTCATGCGCGCCGGCGGCCGGCACATTGTCGGCTATTGCATGGCCGTCAGAATGGGCGGCCTGTACAGGCGCGTTATTTTCTTTAACCGCGGTCAAATGCAGTTCGGCGCGCAGAAGATAAAGTCCCATCTGCAATTCGTCACCGGCCTGCAACCCATATTCGCGTTCAAAATCCAGTTCCTCGCCATTGAGCAAAATCGGATTGGCTTGACTGAGATTAATGATGGAATGGCGTGCGCCGTCACTTTTGATCGACGCCTGGGTACGCGACACAAGATGTTTCGGATCGGGTAATACAAAATAATTATCATCGCCCCGTCCCAGGGTGCCGCCATCTCGCCCAAACACCGCAAACAAAGGCGCAGGAAATGCCTGGTTGTTATAGGAAACAGCGGTGATTTTGATCATTAAACATGCTCCTGACTACGAGAGGGTCAACGGGCAATGGCATCCTCATTTTGTCGCATTGAGGTAGCCTGGAGAAGCGCAGCGCGTCCGGGTCGCCAGCCGCAAGAACTACTCCTACTAAAGACAGGTAGAGGATTGCTGGACATCATTGTAGCCAATTTGTGAAAAAATGTTTCTTGTTTGCAAAATATGGGATATTAAAAAAACAGGTAGACAAATATTCGTAACAATCGACCTCCAACTGCTTTTCCTCGCCGCGCGCGTCTTCCGCAAAGCTTGGGAAAACATGCTTTTGCATTATTGATGTGCAAAGCGTGAAGATGGCAATCACGACCGGCCAATGTAACGGATCGGACGGGTACCTTTTGGGCTTTCTCACAGGACAAAAAGTAGAGGCGGAAAGTAGTTGCGAAGAGAGGCGTAAATTGGTTATGTTGCGCGGCATGCCACGCCCCTAACTAAGCCAAGCAATCGAAGCGGCGCAAAAGTGATCGATGACGAGGATGTCGTGTCGCAAATCACCTCTCGACATCAACGAAGAATCGCTGCCATGCACTCCGCTTACCAACGACAGCGGCAAGAGTTGGCTTCAGTAGAGGATGTATGAATGGGATGTATGAATGTGTCAAAGTAGAATTAGTTTTCTTGGTCTTGGAAATGCCGCACTATTTTTTGTACAAGTTGTTTTATCAGGAAAGAATAATCAATCAATTTTTTCGCCAGCCAAAAATTGATTACTACATAGACAAAAGTAAAAAATACCGCAAACAAAAAAGCGAAAAATGCATTCATTCGTTGCAATGCATTATCGGGATTCGCCTCTGATCGGAATCAGATTGTCGATTTCGATTTTGGCTTGTTCGATACTGTCTTCGGTCGCTGCGTCGACATAGAGAAATCCGGGGAAGATAGTGGTCCGCGTACTGACTGGCGCGTCATCTTTCACAATGTCATATCCGCCATACCATTTTCCATCAGCGCCACAACTGGGCTTGGGCCATATGCGATAACCTTTATAGTCGACATGCGTATTGTTCACGATGGTTCCCGGTTTCCCAATTAACGGGATGAGATTAACAGCCTCACAAAAACGGGCTCACAAAAAACAGGCCGCGCATGCAGGCACGGCCTGTCATCCTGAAACAATTATTGAATCGTCAGCTTTTTGGTTTGAGCCGATTCTTTTTTGGGCAAGGTCAGCATCAAAATGCCGTTCTCGAGCTTGGCTTGTGCATTGGCATCATCGACGTCGGCCGGTAGCGTAAAGCTGCGCGCAAATCTTCTGGTGGAACGCTCCGCATACACAATATTCTCGCCTTCTTTTTGCGCCGACTCGCGCTTTGCCTCACCTTCGATCGATACGCGCCGATTGTCGATGGAAACCTGGATGTCTTCTTTCTTCACGCCTGGCAATTCCGCTTCCACTTCAAACGATTTATCCGTCTCGGCCACGTTCAGGCGCGGGCTGACCAACTCGCTGCCTTCTGTACCCGACAATAACGAAGAATACGGCGTAACCGGTGCAAAAAAGTCTTCAAACATATTTTCAAGGAAACGCCCGAACTGATCGTCTATCGAGGTGGGACGATAGATTGAAAGCGGTGAAGTGTTACGTCTGACAATATTCATCATGCTCTCCTTTCGTTTAAATAAACAAGATGGAGTATCACCTCCTACCCGATATTTAGGATATTGATGCGCCGATTTCAAGAGCGAGGAGAAGCAACATTCGTCGTGGCGCCATCGCGGGCCTTGCTTGCGACTTATTTCATCAAGAATCAAATCGCTCTTTTCATGTCTAAAAAGATTATCTTCAATCCACTGCACTGATGCTTTCTTCACGCTGGCCAATCGCGCCTTGTTTGCGACTTTTACGGCTTGTCCGGGATACTGTTCGAACAGTATCTGAGCATCAATTTTTACTTCAAGAGAGAAAGCTTTACCGTCCACCGCTATCTTGCCATTGCATGCGTTTCGACGCATTTCACGCCGCTCATGTCACGCCGCTTTTTCTTGAAACGAATCTGACGGAAATAGCTTGAGTCATTCAATGTTTTGGGAATCATCATGCGAAATACTGAAGTTGCCCACGCCGGAACATTCAATCCGGCCGAAATGCCGGTCGCGTTATTGGAGACGCTTTGGCAAAGCGCTCAGCTGATGACGCGCTTTATCGATCATCAACGATCCACGAAATATCTCAGTATGGCGGACAAGGAAATTGCCCTCCAGGCATTTGCGCAATTAGGCGCGAAAATGATGGCGGACCCATTCCAGGTCATGAGAAATCAAGCCCATCCATGGGAGGAGTACATCGCCTTATGGCAATCGACGATGTTCAAAATGCTGGGCCATACCGCTGAACCGGTAATTTTGCCCAAGAAGTCGGACAAACGCTTTAAGCATGCGCACTGGGAGAAATACTTTATATTTGACTATATCAAGCAGTCGTACCTGATCACATCGCGCTACTTGCACAGCGTCGTGGTCGGCGTCGAAGGCTTGGACGACGACACCAAGAAAAAGATCGACTTCTATACGCGCCAGTATATTGATGCACTTTCACCGAGCAACTTTGTTCTGACCAACCCGCAAGTGCTGGATGAAACCTTGCGCAGCGGCGGGATGAACCTCATTCATGGCTTGAAGAATTTGCTCAATGATCTGGAGCGCGGCGGCGGCCGGGAGTTGCGCATCAAGATGACCGATTCGGACGCCTTTCAACTGGGTGAAAATATTGCAGTGACCAAAGGCGCGGTCATTTACCAGAATGAATTGATGCAGTTGCTGCAGTACGAGCCGACCACCGATGCCGTCCATAGCCGGCCCTTGCTCATCATTCCGCCTTGGATCAACAAATACTACATTCTCGATTTGCGAGAGAACAACTCCTTCATTAAATGGGCCGTGGATCAGGGGCACACGGTGTTCGTGATTTCATGGGTAAATCCCGATGCGGCATTGGCGCACAAGAATTTTGAAGACTATCTGCTGGAGGGGCCGTTGGCAGCACTCGATGCGATAGAGAAGGCGACGGGCGAAAGCACGGTCAATGCAATCGGGTATTGTCTCGGCGGCACCTTGCTGGCCACATTATTGGCGTATCTGGCCGAGAAAAAAGTAATGAGTATTGCCAGTGCGACTTTTTTCACGACCTTGCTTGATTTCACCGATCCTGGGGAGATGAGCGTTTTTACAGACGACAAGACACTGTCGGCGCTTGAAACACGCATGAATAAGCAGGGTTATCTCGATGCGCATGACATGGCGCATGCCTTTAATCTGTTGCGTTCCAATGATTTGATCTGGACCTTCGTCGTCAATAATTATCTGCTCGGAAAACAACCGCTGCCTTTTGATTTGCTCTATTGGAATTCCGATTCCACGCGGATGCCTGCGACGATGCATAGTTTTTATTTGCGCAATATGTACCGAAAAAATCTGCTGAAGGTACCCGGCGGCATTCGTCTCAATGGTGTTCCCATCAACATTCGCAAGGTGGATGTTCCCAGCTACTTTTTTTCGGCGGTAGAGGATCACATCGCGCCATGGAAATCGGTATATGGCGGCACGGCGCTGCTCTCCGGTCCGAACCACTTTGCACTAGGGGAAGCGGGCCATATTGCCGGTGTCGTCAATCCTCCCGGCGCCAACAACAAGTATGGGTATTGGGCGGGATCGAACATGCCCCCCGATCCCGAGCAATGGCTGTCGCATGCGCGCCACCATAAGGGATCGTGGTGGGAAGACTGGCAGCGCTGGGTTGCACCGCATGCGGGAGACAAGCAAGTCGCGCGCGTGCCGGGAGGCGGACGGCTTCAACCGATTGAGCCTGCACCCGGTTCTTATGTAAAACATCGATTTGACGTTGGAAGGTAAGGAACGTGTATGAACCTTTAAATCGAGTCTGCCCTGCTGGCGTCAGGCACTGCCCCCCTGACCAGCGGATCGGGATATCTTGGCGACAAGTCCTGATGCGCCCACTCTGATTGTGTCTCGCTTGACCGCCATCAAACTAAAACAATTGACTGGTCATGATTACTGCTTGTTTAGTATGGCTGATCCGTCATTCTGCCGGAGTCAGCCATACTCCAGCATATCGGCTTCAATTTCTGTATCAAGGGTTCACTTCGCCGGGCTGCGCCCGCCCTTGACACAGAAATTGAACCCACTCAAATTTCAACAGAGGCTTATAACTTTTAGGCTTAACTGCACTTTCTGCTCCGTTATTCCCTACACCGCATAGACTGCGCCAGTCGTGATTGCGTTTCGTAAACGTCGCTTAAAAATGGATAAAGTAGAGCTTAGATCGACTTTATCCATTGCTTACGCAAGTGCTTGAATAAATTAGACTTTAAGTGCGGAAACATGAATGCATAAGTTTTTTGTTTTAAAGTGATTTTACAAAAAATGGATAAAGTCCAGCTTAAGTACCCACTCATATAAAACTGTGAAATGGATGCGGTTCTGGCCGGATGTGATGCAATACGCTGCGAGTGCACCAAGGGGCAGACAACGTCGCAACGCGCCTGCCAGAGCCGCAGACAGTCGCAGTTTTATATGAGCGGGTATTTAGTATGGTTTTTTCAATTGTTACAGGTAAAAAGACGATATCGAGAGATATCGCAAATCGTACGACAGGACTGCTTTTTGCTCTATTTGTTTCGTGTCGGCTCAATGTATTCGAACGCATTAAGCTAATGGACAGAAATATATTTGACACACTAGTTAAGTTCCTATTGCGTAGTTCGTTAACAACAATGAGAGAGTGAAAAGAAGAGAAGAGAAGAGCACCAGAGCCTTGCCAGAAATCACGTGCAGTTTTTTCGGGAGTTGCATCATGACTATCACTATCGCACGATCTCACTCTATCTATGACATGGATGAGGTTCAAAGCGCGCAAACGAGGGCCAAGGCGTTGCAGTCGATGGAGCTCGATGCCTTCTATGAAAACATGCTGGCGCTGGGCTCCGAGCGCTTCGTTACCACACCTTCATCGCCCACGGCGCTTGCCACGCTCTATGAGGATTGCCCCAATTTCAATGAAGTGCTGGACGACTTGAAGCGCTATCTGGGATTGGCATTGGCCGGCGGCGCAAGTTTCAATGTGATGCCGGTACTCTTGCTGGGCGACCCGGGTGTCGGTAAAACGCACTTTGGCAAGCGTCTGGCTGCGGCGCTGGCAACCGAATTTGAATTCATCAGCATGAATGCGTTATCCGCCGGCTTCGTCATTACCGGAAGCTCTTCCAGCTGGAAGGGCGCCAAGTGCGGCAAGATCGCGGACCGCCTGGTGCGCGGCAAATATGCGAATCCGGTGGTCATGCTCGATGAAGTGGAAAAAGCCACCGGATCGACGCAATCCGACCCGATGGCAGCGTTGTATCAGTTGCTGGAACCGGAAACTTCACGCGCATTCCATGATGAATTTATCGATGTCAATCTGGATGCGAGCCAGGTTTTCTGGGTGTTGACAGCAAATAGCACGGAAGGCATTCCGGCGCCTTTGCTGAGCCGTATGGCGGTGTATGAAGTGCCTGCACCGACCCCGCAGCAGGCCGCCGGGATCGGCCAGCGGATATATGCCGGACTCTTGCGTGAATTGAAGCTGAAGGATCTCGATACCGAACTGAAGGAGGGCGTTCTGGGTAAATTGGCGAACGTGTCGCCACGCGAAATGCGAAAGGCCTTACTCGACGGATTGGGCTATGCAGTGGCTGCCGGCAGAACCGCGCTGGTGCCTGAGGACCTGCATATCAAGGGCGATTGCGGCAAACGCAAAATTGGTTTTTAGAGCGGTTTCGTACCCGTACACTGATACGAAAACCGCTCTAAGCGCGCACCGGACAGCACGGCCAGCCTTCCGCAGAGGGGATTCACTCGGCTTCTATTCCGCCAGGATTGACCACGAGACTACGAAAGCGCAAGGTCGATTTGGTCTCCACATGTCCGGCCCACTGTTGGACGACATCGATGGGCTTGTCCTTGGCAAGCTGGCGCATCAAAAACGAATTGCGCAATACTTGCGGGCCGAAGCCGCCACGCGGCCGCAGGGCCGATTCCCTGGATTTCAAAATTGCCTGCACTTTTCGGTACAGTGTCGCAGGCAGCATCTTGCCGCCCTTGCCTGAGACAAAAACGATTTCCTCACCCGAAAGGGGCAGGGTCGCACGAATTGCCAGCCATTTTTTCAGCGGTTCACGCGCGAACGGAACAATCGGCGCCTTCCGCTCGGGCACTTTGCCGTGCGCTTCGATATTGATATACGGGGGATCCGCGTCCAGGACGATTTGCCCCATCTGCAACGCAACAACCTCGCTCGTATAGAGGCCTGATCCGATAATCAAGACCAGCATCGCCTGGTCGCGTACATCGCGCCAGAATTTCGGTTCTTCGGCCAGTACGATCTCAACGAATTTTTCATCCTCGTGCGACGCCAGCGCGCCCGGGCTCCTGGTCGGCACCGGTTTGTAATATCTGAACAGTGCCGCGCATGGATTGGCGCCGGCGCGGAATCCAATGCGTTTCAAATGATCGAAGCTTGCGCCCAGCAGTTTCAGGTAACGGCGCTTGGTCGAATCTTCCGCAGCCTTGCCGTCCTTTCCCAGCAGGCCGTCGAGAAAGGATGCGATTTTATCGGCCTGAATCGATTGCATCTTCAGCGCATGGCGATCCAGATAGTCGATGAAGCGGTGCCACATCGCACAATGCTGGCGGACCGAACGTTCTGCGTATAAAAAACCTTCGGAATGCGACATGCTGCGTTGCCAATTCTCAAATGCCGATTGCGGATTCGTGCCCCACGGATCGCCGGCATCGATGCGAGGGCATTCCAAGAGGGAAAGTTGCTCCATACCACCTCCGCCGATAGCTGCAAATGGGAAATTTGATATCATTCATCATAAACAGATACGCACAAGTGCGCAATATGAATCAGACACAACGACTCCGCCGCTTGATCGAAAAGGCCGGCATCACGCAAAAGCAGGCGGCACTCTATATCGCCCAGGAAACCAAACGGCCATTCTCGCTGCGGGCTTTGTCGGCATGGCTGGCAGACGATTCCATTCAAAACAAGCGAACCGCGCAGAAGTGGGGCGTTGATGCGCTCGAGGCGCGCTTGCGATTGAAAAAAGAATTGGAACAAAAAGCATGAGTGACGCACACCTGATACGCACATGTGCGTAATTTTTCACGCGTGACGATGGCGCGCATTACTCACATGGAATGCAATATACTGGAAGCGGAGATTGCCTTCGCTCTTGCGGTGTGCGCTGTCCGCTACTGGCTTGCAAGAGGGGGGAGGGGCGTAATGTACGGGGACGGTATATTGCATTTCAGGGATTCAAGCGGGTTATCGCAAGGAGAGGCTGCGGCAGCACTGCCGGATGCTTCCGGCAGAATGCTGATGCAACAGCTGATCGGCTAAACTCTGCTCTATGGTGGCCCAACAATACTTCTGACCTTGCGCGATGCCAGTACCACTGGCGGCAACTGGCCATAATCACGAAAGAGACTTCAATTGAAACGCTGCTCTTGCTTTTGCATCGGATTGCTTTTGGCGAGCTCGGCGCCGGTTTTTGCCGGCACGCTCACGGTCGCGGTGGCGGCAAACGTGCAATACGCGTTTGACGCTTTGCAGGCCGAATTCAAAAAGGAAACAGGTCATGCGCTTAAGCCGGTCTACAATTCCTCAGGAAAATTTGCTGCGCAAATCATGAACGGCGCACCGTTCGATGTATTTTTATCGGCGGACATGGAATTCCCGGAAAAATTGTACAAAGAGGGCCTCGCCATTGCAGCGCCAAAACCGTATGGGTACGGTTCTCTGGTGCTGTGGACGATGAAGAAGAATCTGGATCTGGCAAATTGGCAAACGTTATTGGTCAGCCCGTCGGTGGATAAAATTGCCGTCGCCAATCCTAAAACCGCGCCCTATGGACGCGAGACGATGAAAGCGCTGGCGCATTACAACCTGGATGCCGCCTTGAAATCAAAATTGGTTTTTGGCGAAAGCATTGCGCAAACCAACCAGTACATCCATTCCAACGCGGCCGATGCCGGTTTCACCGCCAAGTCGGTGGTGGTATCGCCGCAGATGAAAGGGCAGGGGAGGTGGATCGACGTGCCGCGGGATGCCTATGAACCGATCGCCCAGGGCGCAGTGATTTTGACGCATGCGCAACAGAGCGATCCGAAAGCCGCGCAGCTCTTTTACCGCTTCCTGTACGGCGCAAAAGCGCGCGCAATCCTTGATCGTTACGGTTATCTCCTCCCATGAATCGCTTGCCAGGCCGTATTTCAGCAATAGAGGCAGCCGGCAGCATTGCGCTGATCGAAGTGGCAGTGGGAGGCCATTGCTTCACCGCGACCCTGATCGGTCTTGGGGGCGAACTCGCCGCATGGCGGGTCGACATGCCCGTGATCTTGATGTTTAAAGAGACCGAGGTGTCGCTCGCCAAGAATTTGTCCGGACTCATCAGCATGCGCAACCGGCTGCCTGCCACGGTGACATCGATCGAGCGCGGACGCTTGTTGACCAAGATCGGGCTGGATCTCGATGGACATGCGCTAGGGTCAGTGATCACCACCAAATCGTCGCACCTGCTGCAGCTTGCGGTCGGCGATCAGGTGGAAGGATTGGTGAAGGCGAATGAAATGAGTTTGTTTAGGGACGCCGCAGCATGAGCTACGATTGGCAGCCGCTGTTGCTCACGTTTTACCTGGCATCGGTGACGACCGTGATTCTGCTATTGATCGGCATCCCGCTGGCATACTGGATCGCCTACACCCGTATTCGCATGAAACCGGTGATTGAAACCTTCGTCAGCATGCCGCTGGTATTGCCGCCCTCGGTGCTGGGATTCTATTTGCTGTTGGCATTCAGTCCGCAGCATGCGTTCGGCCAGTGGATCGCGCATTGGCTGCACGTAAAACTGGTATTCAGTTTTACGGGGCTCGTCATCGGGTCGGTAATTTTCAGCCTGCCGTTCATGGTGCATCCGCTTCAGTCAGGGTTTCAGAATGTGCCGGCGTCGCTGATCGAGGCGTCGCGCACCTTGGGCAAGTCGGATCTGGTCACGCTGTTTCGCGTGCTGTTACCCAATATGAAATCGGCATTACTGGCTGGAACCGTGCTGAGCTTTGCACATACGGTCGGTGAATTCGGCGTGGTGCTCATGATCGGCGGTAACATCCCCGGCGTCACCAAGGTCGCGTCGATTGCGATTTACGATGAGGTCGAAAGCCTGAATTATGCGGCGGCGAATTTCTATGCGATGGTGCTGTTTGCGGTTACCTTTGCGATCCTGCTGACGGTGTACGTGATGAATAAAAAGTGGGTGAGGGCGGGCTGAGTTGATCGATATTACGCTGACAAAAACACTGCAAAGTGCCGATGGCCGTCTGCAACTGGCGCTGCAAACATCGCTCGACGCTGGCAGTTTCACGGCGCTGTTCGGCCCATCGGGCGCTGGAAAGACGACGATGCTGCGCATGCTGGCCGGATTGACTGCGCCGGATAGCGGCAAGATCGTGGTCGACGGCACAACCTGGTTCGATTCCGCCAGCAAAGTCAATCTGCCACCGCAGCGCCGCTCGATCGGTTTCGTATTCCAGGACTATGCGCTGTTCCCGAATCTTTCCATTCGTCAGAACGTGGCTTATGGCGCCGGCAAGGGCGGCTTTGCGTGGGTTGACGAGTTGATCGAGCTAACCGGATTGACTGCATTGCAAAACCGTCTGCCGGGCATGCTGTCGGGCGGCCAGAAGCAGCGGGTGGCGCTGGCGCGCGCATTGGCCCGAAAGCCGGCATTGTTGTTGCTCGATGAGCCGCTTTCCGCACTTGACGCTGCACTGCGCAGCCAGCTGCAAACCGATCTCGCGCAAGTACATCGGCGTTTTGGGCTGACCACGCTTCTGGTCAGCCATGACGTGGGCGAGGTATTCAAACTGTCGCAGCGCGTGTTGTGTCTGGAGCAGGGACGGATCATGCAATCGGGCACACCCGCCGAAGTCTTTTTGCAACAGCGGGTAACGGGGAAACTGAACCTGCGCGCGCAAGTGCTGGCAATTCGGCGCGAGGAGGTCGTGTACATTCTGTCGCTGTTGCTCGGACAGGACATCATCGACGTGATCGCCACCGACGATGAAGTTGAAGGATTGCGGGTGGGCGACATTGTTTCGGTGTTCGCCAAAGCCTTCAGTCCGATGGTGTTCAGAGAGATGGCCTCGGAAAACGGAAAATAAGACGCGCTAACGCAGCAACAACCTGTTCACCATCATGCCCGCGCCGTATTTCAAGAATGCCGGGTACTTTTTGTCGCAGGCAACAGCATTGGCAGACTGGGGCAATGCCGGTGTAAGAAACGTCCTACACATCCACCACTTTTCCTACTTCAAATTGCGGGGTCCGCTGATATCAATTCAGCGTTCAAGTTGACATACTTCAAACCAATGATTGCAACCTTGCAAAGAGAACATTGCGGGCGGCAACGCGAATTTGTCAGTGTGTACTCGATATGTCTTGCTGAAAGAGGAGAGCGTCTTGTTATCTGTCCAAAGACCTGAATTGCGAAGGGCTTCCACAACGACTGGCATACAGTCTTCTGCCGATGCCGGATGGCAACGCTCCGGTAAGCTCTGGTCGAATCTGAAAGAGGTGTGCGACCTGTTGCGTATTTCAGCGGGTTCATCGATTGCCCACGAAGATACCTTGTTTCAACATGTGCAGTTCAAGGCCGGGCAGCGGATTCATACCATCGGCCAGCCATTTGACATGCTGTATATCGTCAATTCCGGATTTTTAAAGTCCGTCATGATTGATGCATCCGGTAGCGAGCACATCCTCAGCTTTCCGATGAAAGGCGATCTGTTCGGGGTAGATGGGATTCATACCAGACATTACGCATCGGAAGCCGTCGCGCTTTCCAGTTGCGATATCATCCTGGTGCCTTTCAAGAAATTTACCGCCATCGGCAAAACGCATGCGGAACTGGAGACGGCGATGTACGGTGTCATGAGCCGCGAGTTGATACGCGAGCATGCGATGGTCACCATACTCGGGTCGCTCAGCGCAGAGGCACGCGTTGCACGTTTTCTCGCATTGCTCTCCGAGCGTTTTTCCGAAATGGGATATTCGGGCCGGCAATTCAATCTGCGCATGACACGGCATGAAATCGGCAGTTACCTGGGCCTCACGCTGGAAACAGTGAGCCGCACCTTATCGGCATTCAATGAAATCGGATTGATCTCGGTAGAGCAGCGTGCCATCGAAATCAATAATCTTGAAGCGTTGAAAACACTGCGTCGTCTCCCGCCTTCGCGCGCACGGGAAAAGCAGCAGGCAGCAAAAGCCTTGAAAAAGGCGGCTGCGCTAACGTCATCCGACAGCATGCCGCAAACCTGTTAGTGCCGGCACGTCAGCGCCTCAAAATAGTGTGTGGCGCCATCCGACGGGGCCGCACACGCGTTCTCCAATAACGCGCCTCTGTTAGTTTCTCAACTCTCATTTCAGATTCTTATATTCAGCCAGGAAATGAGAGCATCCGCCACGCTGGATGATGGCGCATCTGCCAAGATGCGGCATAGCACCTCCCCGCAAGGGCATTGAGGCTGAAATGCGCGTCGTGGCGAACGCAATTCATTCCACTCCATTCCAAGGCAAATAACGAACTGCATTGCCAATTTGCGCGTGCCTCATTGGCGCAACAACAATGCCCTGCGACAGGCACACATTATGCTGTCCATCGAGGTGTAGCGCAGAACCGACACTCTTTGTGCGATGCAGCATTTTCTGAGGTTTATCAAGCGACAGAGGGCATTTCGGTTCCATAGTTGAGGCGAAATTCGCGGTTTGTATGCGACTTTTGCCTGAATCAGACGGACCTTTTCCTTGTGCCACTGAAAATGGAGGTAATAATGAACCAATCCACTCAGAAGCAACAGCCGCCTAAGGAATTAGCGCGCAAATGGCTTGCGCGCGAGGTTGCTCAGCATCGCCCGCCGCCGGATATCAATCAGATCCGGCGTGAGCTTGGCTGGGGATTGACCGAGATGGCAAGAAACGTTCGGTTTCTGTAAGCCGACCATGGGGAGATAGTGAGGCACTTGCATGTGTTTGAGACAGCCTCCTCTTGTCCATCAACAAGCCCCCCGACCATGCCGAATTGATTTCTATCCGAACCACTCCGTAGAGGACTTGCCCGCCGTGCGAAAGCATCGTGGGCTTTTTTACACACTTGGCCCTGACAATACACGCCATCGCAGGCAGGTAGTGTTTTTAACCGATACCATAAGCTTGTTGAGCCTTGCTGTGACAGGCGATTAGTTTGCCTTGCTTGCTACGCGAGGCGGGCACAGTAGTAATATACGACCTTGCCGTCATTTCAAAAATTGGCTGCCGGAGCATAGGCGCCATTCAAAAAACATTAGCGATCAGATCGCAGATTTCGTATTTTTCGTGATTAACCCGTTTCAAACCAGTTCAGTTCTCCCTGACCGTTTTGCGCATGCGTTCGCTCAATCGGCGCGCCACGGGATCACCCAGCAAGTCCGTGCCCGCCGTCGTATCGTCGCCTGCGTCGGACTGTCGCTGCTCATCCATGCAGTACTGTTTCTTGCACCGCACGCTGTGCAGGATCCCATCGCATCGAGTCCAGCGGTGCAGGGGCCGCTTACCGTACACCTCATGCGCGCGCCGCCACCACCGGTGCAGGCAGCCGTGCCGCAGCGCGATCCTGTGCCAAAACCTCGTCCGGTGCCGCGCCGTCCCGCGGTCATCGCGCTATCCAAACCGGCGCCGCGATCCGCGCCGGCAATTGAGCCGCGACCCGCGCCGGCGGAGGAGCCCGATTCCGCGCCTGCGATGGATATGATGACGATGCTCAATGCAGCGCGAGAAAGGCGCCGAGCCGCGGAAGAGTCCGCCGCACGCGAAAACGCGGCAGCGGCCGCCAATGGACGCGAACCATCCGCCAACGAGATTGCGATGGCCAACATCAAGCGTGACCTGCAGCGGCAGTTGGGCAAGCGCGATGGCGCCAGCGGCGTCTTCGAGATACTGCACAAGGGAACACGCACCGCACAATTCGCGTTTCACGGCTGGATCCCCAACTCGCGCAACAACTGGCGCGAAACCTTCGACGTCGACGCCGGGCTAGGCGGCGATGTCGATCTGGCTATCGTGCGCAGGATGATCGCGCTGATCCGCAAGCACTATTCGGGCGATTTCAATTGGGACTCCCATCGGCTGGGTCGGATCATCGTGCTTTCCGCCCGGATGAGCGACAACGCGGCGCTTGAGGCTTTCCTGATGCGCGAGTTTTTCGGCGGCTAGCGGTGGCGCTTGCATCAGGCGCGTGCATCTCCTCTAGCGGAGATGCTTCCCATTGAACGCGCCCGAATCCCGAATCGCGCAGCAGTTCAGCGATTCCTTTTCGCCACTTCATTACCGATATAACCGCCGCCGACGGCACCCGCGATCGTGGCAAGCGTACGTCCGTTGCCGCCGCCTACCTGGTTCCCTAACAGACCACCGATGACGGCGCCTACGCCGATGCCGACCGGGCTGTTTTCTGCGGCGGGCGCCGGCTGTTGATACACCGGCGCTGCGGAAGGTTGACGGACCGTTCCCGCGTCGGCATGGATCACGGGTTGGGTGCGTGTCGCAACGGGGTGATGCACCACATGCTGATGATGCACAACCGGTGCAGGTGCCGCATATTGGACGGATGTTTTTGCAGGTGACGCTGCAGGGAGATTATCCGTGACGGGCGTAACCAATGCGGCCGTGACGGCCGGCGCTGCAACGGTGCCATGCGAACTCGGTAACAAGCCGGTGATGGCCGCCACACCCGACAAACTGACAAGCATCACGGACACTGCAGCGCCGGCGATCAAGGGGTGGATGCGGCTTGACGATTGATTCATTTCCATTTTTTACTCCGAGTGACAAAGCCTGATAAGGCCGATGCATGTCTTAACGCGCGACCGGCTCTGGGAGAGACTCGGAATGTGTATCAATGGTAAGCGTTTGTAACCGATACCGAGGCGCGGGCAATGGCGTTCGTCTGAGGCGGTGCCATTGGTTGCTATATGAGCATAAAGCGCACCGTCATGCTTCGTTCATGATTGCAATTACGTGAAAGTTGCCTTGTTACCATAAACTGTATTGCCTGCGGTTATCCAAGATTGATATTTGTCAATACGTCTATATTCGGAGCATGAAAGACTAAAACACTATGCAGTTGAAGTTGACGGACACGAAAGTAGTGTCGCACGCATCAAAATGCATCAGTCGAGCTCCGTCAATATTGAATCGCAGCTCACCCAACAAGAGGAAATCATGTTCACAAAAATCAAGCGTCTTTTCATCTATTTTCTGCTGACCTTATTTACCTTCGTCGGCTTTACGCAATCGGTCCAGGCCGCGATGATCGGCACTGATCAGGTGGTCGCTGCCAATCTCGGTGAACAAAACCGGGCAAAGATTGCAGCGGCGCTGAATCGTCCAGACGTGATGGCGCAACTCGAGCAGCAGGGCGTTGACCCGTTGCAAGCGCAAGCCCGCGTCGCTGCACTGACCGACGCCGAAGCAGCCTCCGTGGCGGGGCAGATCGACAGTCTTCCTGCGGGCGGCGATAGTGTCCTCGGCGTGCTGGTGTTCATTTTCGTCCTGTTGCTGATTACCGATATTCTCGGCTTGACGAAAGTCTTCCCGTTCACGCGGTCCAGGCGCTAAATGGAAGGGTGCGGCAACCGCTCCCGGCACTGCTTGATGGCGGGAGTTTTTTTTCTGCTTGCCGTGCTGTTGAGCGGGTGCGCGACGCAAACGCGTGCGTTGCTGCAAAAATCTGATGCCAATCAGCCGCGGCATGTCGAGTTGGCGTCTACGCCGTTCTTCCCACAAGAGCAATATCAATGCGGTCCCGCGGCACTCGCCATGTCCCTGAATGCCGCAGGCATCGCGACGACGCCTGACGCGCTGGCGCCGCAAGTCTATGTGCCGCAACGCGAAGGAAGCTTGCAGGTGGAGATGCTGGCCGCAGGGCGCCGCAACGGCGCGCTGAGCATGACGATTCCACCAACAATGCAGGCGTTGTTGACCGAGCTCGCCGCCGGCACGCCCGTGCTGGTATTGCAGAATTTGAGCCTGCCCTGGATTCCGCGCTGGCACTACGTAGTGGCCGTCGGTTATGACCTGGATCAGGAAGAAATCATCTTGCGCTCCGGCACCACCAAACGGCTGGCGCTCCCGCTGTCGACTTTTGAGCATACGTGGGGACGTAGCGGCGACTGGGGGATGGTGACTGTGCCTGTGGGGCGATTGCCTGCAACCGCGGAGGAAGTGCCCGCCGTGGATGCGCTGGTCGCCTTCGAAAAGGCATCCGATGCAGTCCGTGCTCGCAAGGCTTACGAAGGCGCGTTACAGCGCTGGCCGCATAACCTCGCGCTGCAACTGGGTCTTGGCAATACCGCATATGCATCAGGTGATCGGGCGGCAGCCGCTGCCGCATTCCGCCGGGCGACCGAGGCGCACCCGGCCAGCGCGCCTGCGTTCAACAATCTTGCAACCGTTCTTGCCGAGTTGGGTGATTTCGACTCCGCCCGTCAAGCCGCAGAAAAAGCCATTTCCCTGGACGGCCCCTGGCGGCAGGCGGCGCTCGCTACGTTAGCGGCAATCAACGCGGCCCAGAAAAATGCGAGCGCTAAAAACTGAAGTAATCTGTTGCTCCAGTGACGTGC
>CAMLDH010000012.1 GCA_946478765.1 uncultured Oxalobacteraceae bacterium
GTATCGTCAAACAACTGCTTGAAACTGTCGATCACGAAATAGGTTTCCTGGTACGAATCGATCTTGTACAAGGTGCGCATCACGCGTTCCACATCAAGATGAATACGGCGCGGCGCGGGACTGGTCAGGCAATACTCGATCTCGCCGCCCGACGACAGGATGCCGGCGCCGTAGGCGCGCAAGCCTTCGGGAGCTTGTATCAGGCCGAATTCGACGGTATACCAGTACAGGCGCGCCAGGTATTTCAAGCCGTCGAGCTGCAGCGCCTTTAATCCGCCTTTGCCGTACTGTTGCATGTGATCGGCAAAAATCGGATTGAACAATAACGGCACGTGTCCGAAAAAATCATGGAACACATCGGGTTCGACGATGTAATCGAACTCATGCGGCTCGCGCAGCCAGACCGTCACCGGGAAGCGGCGCGCGGCAAGATGCTCGAAGAAAGTCTGATCGGGAATCAAGCCGGGCACCGCCACCAGGCGCCAGCCGGTCGCCTTGAACAACGCATCCGATGTACGGTCGAAATTCGGAATGCCGCCGGCCGCATTCATCTTTGCCAGGCTCTCGATGAACACGTCGCATGCGCGCCCCGGCACCAGCTTCGCCTGACGCTCGTACAACTTGCGCCACAACGCATGCTGCTCCGGCGTATATGCGGCCCAATCCTGCTGGATCACATACTGCGCATCGGCATGCGTATAGTCGCCGCGCAAGACGCCGCCATCGGATTTTTCCGTCAGGGTTTTAAAGAAGTCGGCCTGGTCGACTGCGGTATCGATAGTATCCATGATCACACCGTCTCATCCTGATCTGTTGTGGACAGAGGGGGCTCCCCTAGGCTACCGCTGCGCTCAACGCTGTCCCGCAATACGCCTTGATCGTCTTTGAGCACCCCGCGCTTGATCTGATCAAGCTCGATCGACTCGAACAATGCACGGAAATTGCCTTCGCCGAAACCCTGGTCGCCCTTGCGCTGAATGATTTCAAAGAAGATCGGGCCGATCACGGTTTGCGTGAAAATCTGCAGCAGCAATTCGCGCTGCGTCGCGTTGCTGTTGCCGTCGATCAGGATGCGCAGGCGGCGCAATTCGTCCAGCTTTTCACCATGCCCGGGCAAGCGCCGATCGACCAGGTCGTAATAGGTTTCGATCGTGTCCTGGAACACCACCTGGCCCGCCTTCATGCGCTCCACCGTGTCGTAAATGTCGTCGGTGCCGAGTGCAATATGCTGAATGCCTTCGCCGTGGTATAGATCGAGGTATTCGGCGATTTGCGATTTGTCGTCGGACGATTCATTGATCGGGATACGGATCTTGCCGCACGGCGAAGTCATCGCTTTCGACTTCAGGCCGGTCAATTTGCCTTCGATATCGAAGTAACGGATCTCGCGGAAATTGAACAGGCCTTCGTAGAACTCCGCCCATTCTTTCATGCGGCCGCGATGCACGTTGTGCGTCAGGTGGTCGATGTAGGTCAGGCCATTGCCTTTCGGATTGGCGAGCGCGCCGGGAATCGCGACAAAGTCGACATCGTAGATGCTGATGTCGCCGATCGCGCCGGAGGTAATGCCTTTTGCGCCATCCTTGCCACGCCAGCGGTCGACGAAATAAATCAGCGAATCGCCGATGCCCTTGATTGCCGGAATATTCAGTTCCATCGGGCCGGTCTTGTTGTCGAAGCCCCACGCGCCCAGTTCCAGCGCGCGCTTGTACGCGTAGGCCGCATCATTGACGCGAAACGCGATCGCGCATATCGACGGGCCATGCTGGCGTGCGAAGCGCTGTGCGAATGAATCCTGCTCGGCGTTGATGATGAAATTGATGTCGCCCTGACGATACAAGGTCACGTCCTTGTGGCGATGCCTGGCGATTGCGGCAAAACCCATCTGTTCGAACAGCGCGCCGAGCGCTTTTGGATCCGGCGCCGCGTACTCGATAAATTCAAAACCGTCGGTGCCCATCGGGTTGTCCCAAGCTTGGAAATCCATACATGTCTCCTGATTTACGATCAGGATAGTATAGGCGCACCCGAATGGCAGAAAATTCCAAATCATTCCATTAAAAATAAAATTTCAGCAATAATATTGCCTACATTATTAATTTTAAGGTTATTTATGGCGACCATTGCATTAGACAAGACGGATCGCAAAATTCTCGCGATCCTGCAATCCGATGGCCGTCTGACCAATCAGGAAGTGGCAGAACGCGTGAGCCTTTCGCCGTCGCCATGCCTGCGCCGCATCAAGCGCCTGGAGGAAGCGGGCGTGATCCGGCAGTACGTCGCCTTGCTGGCGCCGGAAAAAATCGGCCTGGGTTTGCTCGCCTATGTGAATGTGCGACTGGAAAAGCATAGCGATGCAGCGCCGGCAAGCGGTGCGCGGGCAGGTTCTGCATCGCCGCGGGCCGACTTCGCCGTGTCGGTGGCGAACTGGCCGGAGGTGGTCGCCTGTTATGCGATGACGGGCGAGATGGATTACCTGCTGCGCGTCCACGTCGAAGACATGGAGCATTTCTCGAACTTCATGATGGAGACCTTGCTGCGCCATCCGGCGGTGCTGGATGTGAAGTCGAGTTTTGCGCTGCAACGGATCAAGGATACGACCGCGCTGCCCTTGGTATGACAATGCTGTCGCGGCCAACACCGACAATCAGTCGGCGTTGAACTCCGGCAGATTTTCCAGCAGCTTCACCGCGGCGCGCGTATTGGCCTTGATGTTGTAATCGAACGTGGCGACCTGTTCTTCGACCGCCTCTTGCAATACGCTGGCCGGACTGCCTGGCGACAATTTTAGATAAGCATCCGCTTTCCCATAGTCGCGATGAATTTCCATCCCCGCTTTCTTCGCGATGTGGATCATGATCTGGTTGGTTGCCAGGCAATGCATGTACAGGGTATCGACATCGTCATTGCGGCAATGGATTGCCGCGCGCCCGAACAGCTTCGACCCGATGCCCATGCCGCGCGCCGCTTCCGAAACCGACACGCCGAACGCGGCGACAAGCTCCTTGGCGGTCGCGCCATGGATGACTGGCAATGCATCGCGTGGCGCAAATGCCAGATGACCGACCCCCATCAGCTTGAGCTTGCTGTCGTACACGCCGAACACGGTATCGCGCACGAAATCGATGCGCTGCACGTACTTGGTAATCAGGTCGTCCGGCAAGGGAGCGCCAAAACGCAATAGCCGATCGCTTTCCCCGAGTCCAAGAAAATGCATCAGCAAGTGGCGGCGGTCGCGCTCGGACAATTCCTTGACGCGCACTACAGGTCTAGAGGGCATGGCTTCCGCTTCGCGTCCAGCCACATTTACGCCGGAACAAGCGTGCATGAAAATGTCGGTTGAATTCATGGTGAGTCCTTTCCGCAATGCTACACATTTGTGCGCCGCACAAAACCATTGTAGACCATGTATTCACGTATTTCTAGAAGTTGCTGGCCAAATAGAGACTTATTGAGACATATCAGTGTCAATCGGCCAATTTTCCGGGCGAAAGCTTAAGTAAAAACCATCGAGGCCTGCACTACTTATTTTCCCCGCTCGAATCCACCGGACAACCCGGTCGACTTTATCTGCAAGTGCGCGTGGTGCTCCTCGGTTACGTAGTGCGCGAATTCTGCGGCCGGTATCGGCCGGCTCAGGTAGAAGCCTTGCAACATGTCGCACGACTGCTCTTTCAGGAAGCGTATCTGCGGCGCGGTTTCGACGCCTTCGGCCACCACCTCCAGGCGCAAGCTGTGCGCCAGCGCAATGATCCCTTTGACGATGGCGGCGTCGTCCGCATCATGCGGCACATCGCACACGAATGAGCGGTCGATCTTGATGATGTCGACCGGGAAGCGCTTCAAATAGGCAAGCGACGAGTAACCGGTGCCAAAGTCATCGATGGTCAGGCGCACGCCGATGTCGTGCAGCCGGTGCAAGGCCTGCAGCGTGTCTTCGGCATGTTCCATCAGCGTGCTTTCGGTAATCTCCAGTTCCAGCAAATGGGGCGGCAATCCGGTGTCGACCAGGGCTTGCTCCACCGTTGCGGCAAAATCCTTTTGCAGCAGTTGCCTGACCGATACGTTGACTGCGATTCGCATCGGCACCCAGCCCGATTTGATCCACGCCTGCAGCTGCGCGCATGCGGTGCGCAGCACCCATTCGCCGAGCGCGATGATGAGACCGGCTTCTTCGGCCAGCGGGATGAATTCGACCGGCGACACCAGGCCGCGCGTCGGGTGGTGCCAACGCACCAGCGCTTCCGCGCCGACGATCTCGCCCGTATCCAGCCTTGCCTGCGGCTGGTAGAACACCTCCAGCTCGTCGCGCTCCAATGCGCGGCGCAAGTCGTTCTCCATGCGCACCTGCTCGGAGATCGATTGCTCCATCGCGGCCTCAAAGAATTGAAAGCCGGTATTGGTTTTCTTGGCTCGGTACATCGCGGTATCGGCATGCTTGAGCAGCGTGCCGACATCGACGCCATCGTGCGGATACAGGGAAATGCCGACGCTGGCGGTGACGAAGATGTCCTGGCCGTCGATCTGGAACGGCGTCGCCAGCGCGCGGCAAATATTCTGCGCGGCCGAAGCGGCAGCGGTGGGGCCCGCCACGTCGGCCAGCACTACCGTGAATTCATCGCCGCCCAGTCGCGCGACGCAGTCGGCGTTGCGCACGCTGCGGCGGAGGCGCTGCGCCACCGATACCAGCAATCGATCGCCGACGTCGTGGCCCAACGTGTCATTCACATACTTGAAGCGGTCGAGATCGAGGAACAACACCGCCGCTGTGGAGCCGATCTGGCGCGCCTGATCGATGCGGCGCCCCAACTGATCGAAGAACAACGCGCGATTCGG
This sequence comes from uncultured Oxalobacteraceae bacterium, assembly GCA_946478765.1. The sequence goes on from CAMLDH010000012.1 coordinate 4,837, forward strand.
CAAGCCGGTGAGCAAATCGTTGTAAGCCATGTGGCGAATGCGCTTCTCGGCGCGATTGCCTTCGATAATGCGTCTTACCCGCTGCGACAGCACCGCGAAGTGGATCGGTTTCGGAATGAAGTCGCTGGCGCCGGCGGCGAACGCGCGCTCCACTGAAATATTGTCTTCCAGCGCGGTAATCATCAGTACCGGAATCGCGCGCCCGTACGGCAGTTCCTGCACCTTGGCGCACGCGGTGAAACCATCCATCACCGGCATCACCGCATCCATCAGAATCACGTCCGGCTGCAGGCGCTTGAGCATCTGCAGCGCCTGCGCGCCGTCAGCCGCTTCTTCGACCCGGAAACCATCGCGTTGCAAGGTATAGCGCAAGGCGCTGCGGGTGCTGCGATCATCGTCGACCACCAGCACTTGCGCAATTTCTTCATCCTGCCTCGCACTCAGGCGATCTTCGATATACACCTCGTTGCCGAGCGCCGCGGCCACCGCATCGAAGGCGTTACGCATCTGCGGCAGAAGCGGAGCGATCTCAGCGACTTGCTGCGCCAGCGCCAGCTCCTCCGCTTCCTTGGCCAGTTGCGACAGCGTGAGCGCGCCCAGGTTGCCGCTGCTGCCCTTGATCGAATGCGCCATTGCGCGCGCGGTATCTGCATCGCCTTTGACGGCCGCCTGTTCCAGTTGCTCCAGGTAGATCGGCGTGTCCTCGAGGAACGGCGTGACCGCCTGCTGCAAGGCCGGTCCGAGAATCTCGCGCAGCTTGTCGAACACCAGAGGATCGAGCGCATTGCCCTCACCCTCCAGCGCGCTCCAGTTCGACGGTTCCGCACGCGGCATCGGCAACGCGCGCGGCAGCCAGCGCTCCAGCTTGTGGCGCAGATCGACCAGGGTAATCGGTTTGGCCAGATAGTCGTCCATGCCGGCTTCGAGGCATTTTTCGGCGTCGCCGCGCTGCGTGTTGGCGGTCATCGCGACAATCGGCGTATGGCGCCCCAGGGGCTCCTCGAAATTGCGGATGTGGGAAGTCGCTTCGTAACCGTCCATTTCCGGCATGCTGCAATCCATCAGGATCAGGTCGAAGCGGCGGCTGCGCGCGGCTTCCATCGCCTCGCGCCCATTGACCGCGAATTCACACTGACAGCCGTTGATCGCCAGCATGCCGGCCGCCACCATCTGGTTGGTCCGATTATCTTCAGCCACCAGCACGCTGAACTCTTTGGCGACCGTTTCCTGACTGTCCTGCGTCGCTTGCCAGGCCGCCGCAGCAGCATTGCCATCCTCGCCCGACAGCAGGGTCCGCATCGCGTCCAGCAAATGCTGCAACTGCAGCGGCTTGCCTAGGTATATATCGGCGCCCAGCACGTTGCCTGCGGCCGGCGTGCCGTAGCGATCCAGCAGCAGCAGGCGCATGCTTGACAGCATCGCGTCGGCGCGAATACGGCGCGCCAGATCGGCGCCGCGTTCATCGGTAGCGTCAATATCGACGATCACGAGTTGGTATGGGGTTCCTTCCTGCTGCGCGCGCTGCAACTCCAGCAGCGCTTCGCCGCCATTGCGCACCGCATGGCAGACCATGCCGTAATGCGCCAGGCTTTGCTCAAGGAAACTGCGTACGATATCGCTTTCATCGGTAATCAATACCCGGGTTCCTGCCAACGCAGAATCGCCCGCGGGGGCGAACGCGACTGGGCTCGACGTGCAGCCGATGACAAACCAGAAGATGCTGCCTTCCCCGTGTCGGCTGGTGACGCCGATTTCGCCCTCCATCAATTCCACCAGGTGCTTGCAGATCGCAAGTCCAAGGCCGGTGCCGCCGTACTTGCGCGTCGTGGAGCGGTCCGCCTGCGCAAATGACTCAAATACACTCTGCACTGCGTCGTCGTCCATGCCGATGCCGGTATCGCTGACGTCGAAACGCAAACGCAAGCGTTCGTTACCGGCATCGCCGCATGAGATGCGCAGCGCGACTTCGCCGCGCTCGGTGAATTTCACCGCGTTGCCCATCAGGTTGAGCAGCACCTGCCGCAGGCGCAGCGAATCGCCCTTGATGCGCTCCGGCACGCCTGGCGCCAGCAGATAACCGATTTCAAGGCCCTTTTGCTGCGCCTGCTTGGCGAGCAGCTCGATGACTTCCTCGACCAGCTTGCGCAGGTCGAAGTCGATTTCTTCCAACACCAGCTTGCCGGCCTCCATTTTGGAAAAATCGAGGATGTCGTTGATCAGTTCAATCAACGCCCGCGACGAATTCCACGCCACTTCGACGCATTCCTGCTGGCGCTTGGTCAAGCGCATTTCCTTCAACAGGTCGAGCATCCCGACCACGCCGTTCAAGGGCGTGCGCACCTCGTGGCTCACGGTGGCGGCGAACTGCGCTTTCGTCAGCGCTGCGCGCACCGCGTCATCGCGCGACTGTTTCAATTCGATCTCGCGCTCCTCCAGCACATGCATCATCTTGTTGAACGCCAGCGCCATCTCGCTGATGTCACGCGGACCTGCCGGCGTGGCCCGCATGCCCGACTCGCCGGCCTCGGCGCGCCCCATCAACTTGGACAACGCATTCAACGGACGGATCAGATGCCGCGTCAACAAACGCATGACGATCAGCAGCGCAATGGCGAACGACAGCGTGATCGCGAGGTTGCCGATGAACAGCGACGCCACCAGGCGGTGCAGCGTTCCCTTGCCAAGCACTACATGCACATAGCCCAGCAATTGCGGCTTGCTCTCTTGGACGTCGAACGGTGAACTCTCGTCGGTCTGACCGCCGTAGATGGGTGCGCCGAAACGCCATTCATCATAGGTTTCCCGCTCCAGCACTGCACGCACGATCGGCGCCTGCGCGCCGTCCCCGTTATGGGCAGTGCGTACCACCCCGGTCTTGGCTTGCGACAGCAATACGCGATGTTCGGCATCGGTAATGTCAACATGCAGCACGTCCGGGAAGGCCAGTGTGGTGATCACACCGTCGCGCGCGTTGTCGGGCGAATGATAAAGCACAGCAAGAATACTCTGCCGCGCCAGGTTGTCGGCGATATGTTCACCCTGCTCCACCAGGTAGCCTTCCATGCGGCGGCTTGCCTCCCACGAATTCATTACCGAGGAAAAAAAGGCCAGGCCAAGAATGGCGCCAGTGACAATGACCGTCAGTTGGCGACGAAAACCGGTGCGGCGTAAATAGGCTCGAAACATGGATGAATATCAGAAGTTGTGAAAAGCAGCTGTCCTCAATTGCACTGCTCGTACTGGGTTGAAATGGTGTCCGCTGTCAGTGGAGCGCAAGACGATTTGTTGGCATCAAGGCTCCGGGAAGATCGAATCGAAGGTGCGTTGCTGCTGGTAGCCGATGGTCAGGCCGACATGGTTGGCGGTACGCAGGTTGACCGCGGTATGCACATCCCGCAGAGGCAATACGCCGCGCTTGCCAGGATCGCCGGCCAACACGCTCAACGCGGAATTGGCCAATGACCGCCCCAATTCCACGTTATTCGGATACAGCGCAAACAGCGCGCCCTTTTTCACGTGCAGGAAGCTACTGGAAAAGACCGGCACGCCGCGATTCCAGGACTCTTTCAGGACCAACGGCAGAATCGTGCCCTCATCGACCGTAGTCGCATCCTGCGGCAGCCAGACCGCGTCGCGCCGGTTATCGGCCGACGCGAACGCGGTTTCGTACAGGCGCGCGGCGGATGCCAGATCGCGCGCTTCATACGCCACCAGTTCCAGGCCCTGCGCCTTGGCTGCGTCGCGCGCCAGCTTGATGAGCCAATCATTGCGTTGCGGATCGTAGACCACCATCACCCGCTTGACGCCGGATAGCAGACTCTTTAGCCGCGCAAACAGCAAGGCCGGATCCGGGGTCAGGCTGACGCCGGTCATGTGCCGGTTGTCCACCTCGGACACCGACAGCACGCCCCCCACAACAACTGCGATGTCGCGATCCAGACTGGATGCCGTTTGCAATCCCTGCCGTCCGAGTGCGATTACTACCTTGGTGCCGTTGCGTTTCAACTGGATATTCAAATCGGCCGTATCGGCGTTCGGTCCGATCGGATAGTGGCGCACTCTTACCTTGGCCTTCTCCTCGATGCCTTCGATGATATTGGCGAAGATGCTGTGGTAAGGCTCGCCCAGATCCGGATAGATGACGGCGATGCCACCCTTGCTGTTGCCGATCACGGATTGGATGTCTTGCCGCTTGAGTGGATCATCCAGCTCCGCCAGCATGACCGGCGCGATCTCATAGTGGATGATGCGTATTTCGCTGGCGCCGCCGACTTGATTCAGAAACCGGTTCATTGTGCTGCCGAAGCGCTCATCCAGCGCGGAATAGATATGCGCGGAACCAGCGTATTCCTGACTGCCATGCGCCAGCGCACCGGTCAGCGCCAATGCTGCGCTTACGCAGATGCGCAATGCGGCACGACAGGACGGCATGCAGGTTTTCAAACAGCACCTCCACAACACGCGCTCCACGCGGGATACATGAAATCCGGTATCCCGCACGCTTCGCCGACACTATTCCTTGTCTTGCGGGAACACCCTTTTAATGACACTGTACGCCTCCGGCAAGATACTTGCCATATGGTATCGGAATTAACATTACTTGTGGGTACCCTGTCAATTTCTACCAATCAAGCGTGATCGATAGCAGACACCCTGATTTCGCATTGCGGCATTGATATGCCGGCGTCAAACGGATGAACCGTCGACTATCGATTACCTAGGGATTAGCTGAAACCAAATAGAATAGGCGGCCCCGGAAGCGAAAGGGCGAACGGAATATCGCCCGGCGCAAAGCTCGACTCCCGAGCGCCTGATCAACGCCTGCCGTAATCCAGTGCCTTCAATTGCCGGGCAATGATGCGCGCCGCATTCTTGGCCGTCTTGTAATCGGGATGAATGCCATCGCCGATGTGCGTGAAATCCTTCCAGATATCCAGCACGAGCGCCCCTGGAAGTTCGGCCTTGAGACGGCTTTGCGTCAGGCTTCTGAGCGTGTTGTAGCCTTGCGCGCCGATCACCCATTGCTGTCCGTACAGCGAGCGGAACAGGTTCAGGTCGAGATTTTCATAGCGCGGATAGACATCGTAGACCGGCGTAATCCCTTTCGACAAAGCGAAATTGCCGAGCGCGACCAGCCGATCGACCGCGTCATTCATCTGCGCATAGGTGCATGGCTGCGCTTGCGGCTGCGGAACCCCCATGGCGCCGGAATGCAGGCAGTCGTTGGACATCGTGATGACGACATACTTTGCATTGTATTGCGTGAAGCCGGGCGGCAAAGCAACCCGCGTCAGCGCCTTCTGAAATTGTGTTTGATAGCTGTCCCATCCGGCCGCGCCGCATAGTGCAGCGCCCGGAGGACAAACATGACGAGCAAAGGTACCCGCACCTGCCTGCGCCTCGTTGATGACGAAACCCGGCAACTCTTCATTGCGCGTAAGCGCTTCGCCCAGGCTCACATAGCTGCCGAAACCAACGGCACTGCCGCCGAGGGGTGCAATGCCGTTATCGAACGGCGGCTTGCCTTCCGAGTACGAAGCGCCGATCACCAGCAGCGGCAGCTGCGACGCCGCGTCGGCGGCAAACGACTTCTGGAGACACAACAAACCGACTGCGAAAATAATCCATTTCTCGAGATTCATGACCGCCCCCTTGAGGTTTTGTCGGAAACATTTTTTCTTAGAGCGTCTAACAAAATGCCTCTGACGGCGTTGCGCTTGCTTGCCAGAGCCATTTTGTTAGACGCTCTTAAGATGGATTGCTATGTGAGAATAGCAATTCAATAATCTCACTGTTTCAAAAAAGCAACAACCTGTTTTTAACAGGCAGACAGATTGTCAAGCCCCGCCTTCCTGAAATATCTATCCATGGTCGCGGCAGCAGATCTGATAGCATTACCGCCGAACCGGATTTAACGATCGCTGCCAAATCGTGTGGGCAGTTTGCTCGCGCCGTGAATCGCGTCCGGCGCAACCATCCCCTGATTCATTCAACCAAACCTTATCGGCGAGCCCAACTTGCGCCGATAGTCAAATTCATCGTGCCACTTCCTAAGCTGTTTTTACAATTCAGAAGGCGACTTGTTATGACCACTGCCGATCCATGTTCGGACTCCTACCTTCAGTACGCCCGTATGCGCGCCACTGCGCCCGTGTTTTTCAATCCAGCACGCCAGGTGTGGGAAATTTATGGTTACCACGATATCCAGAGCGTATTAGGTGATCCAAGCACGTTCTCATCAGATATTCACGGTCCCGCCGGAAGATCGAAATTGCAAACGATAGCAACAATGGATCCACCTCGCCATACACAATTGCGCAAACTGGTGTCCAGAGCATTCACCAGCAAAACGGTAGCCGATCTGGAACCGCGCATTCATGCAATCACACATGAATTACTGGACCAGGTTACCGATGCCGGCCACATGGACATCATGGCTGACTTCGCGTTTCTTTTGCCGGTCACGGTCATCGCGGAAATGCTGGATGTGCCTGCGTCGGACCGGGATAGATTCAAACAGTGGTCAAATGCCCTCGTCAATATCCTCGAACGGACATTTCAGGGACAAGCACCGGAACCGCACCTGCTGGCGGCCTTCGATGAAATCATGCGCTATCTGGAAGCAATCGTCGTCGAACGCCAACGAAGCCCAGGCAGCGACCTGATCAGCGCCTTGGCCACCGCCCGCGTGGACGGCGATCAGCTTACGCTCCACGAGATCTGCAGCATGTGCCGCACACTGCTGATTGCAGGCCATGAGACTACCGCCAATCTGATCGGCAATGCAATGCATCTCCTTTTCGAGCATCCCGACTCTCTCGTGCGGTTGCGAGCTGCGCCTGAACTTCTCCCATCGGCCATCGAAGAAGTTCTGCGTTATCGCACGCCGTCACAATTCTTCGCCCGCATCGCCACCCGCGACGCTCATGTGGGGGGGCAATTGATTCGAGCCGGACAGCAGATCATGGTCTTCAATGCATCCGGAAATCGCGATTCGGCGGTCTTTCCCGACCCTGACCGTTTCGATATTACACGCTCGCCCAATCGCCACTTGAGCTTAGGTTATGGCATCCATTATTGTCTCGGCGCCGGTCTTGGCCGACTTGAAGCACGAATAGGTATCGACGCCCTACTCCGGCGGCTGCCCGATATCCGACTGGACGAGCAGAAAGCCATTGAACCCTTGCCATCCAGGATAGTGTCCGGTTTGCGCAGCTTGCCTGTCCGGTTTACGCCGATAGCGAGATGACGTCAAAATAGAAAACCTGAAAAAGCGGAAGCCCGCACTGGGCGGGCTTCCGAAGCTTGCAGTATTGCACTGCTGTTTTCTACAAACGATAGTTCATCTGCACATAGATAGCACGCGGGGCCATCGGCAGATCAGCGGGAATTGCCAGGCCTGGCGCCAAACTAGGTTCACGCACATCGGCGTTGAACAAGTTGCGTACATACACAGCGAAGTCCCATCGATTCTTGCCGTGACTGGTCCGTAACGTCAGGTCCAACGTGGTGTAATCGGGCACGGGCGGGCGGCTGTCGCCTTCGGCACGCTTGCGGTCGGCGACCCAATTGAGTTGCGGACTGAGCAGCCAACCGCTGGCAACACGCCAGTCGACACGCGCATACACATGATGATGCGGCGCATAACCGGCATCCCGATTGGTAGCGCCATCAATCGAACGCTGGTAGCCGTAATTGCCGGTGACCCGCACATTGCGGTTGGCATCCCATATCAGTTCCAGTTCCGCACCACTGCCATTCTGAGTGCCGACGTTATTAAACGTCAGTCCTGGCGCTGGAGCAGGATTAGGAACAGCACGGATGATGTCCTTCATACTGTACTTAAATAAATTCAAGTTGGCTTGCGTATCTTTATTCGCTTGCCAGGAAAATGCCGCTTCCAAGGTACTAATAGTTTCTGGGCGAATGTTCGGGTTGCCATTGGCTGACGGGTTAATGCCGTATTGCTCATTGAACGCAGGAGCGCGGAATGCACGTCCATAAAGCAATTTAGCGGTCAGGTCTAGCGCGGCATCCCACACCAACGCCAGACGTGGATTGGTAGTGCCGCCGAAATCCGAGTACTGATCATGACGGACGCCGCCGGTAAGCGCCCAATCCCTCGCAAAATTCCATTCATCCTGAACATAGAGGTAGTCAATTTTGCGCCGCTGGGGCAGGATGTGCGGTTGGATACTGCCATAGTCGATCACCGGCCCGGTGGGAATCGGCACGCCGGCTGGACTCAAAAGGAAATTCTTGAACGTTTCAGTTTTGTAGAGATTTAAGTCGTCGTGTCCCATGCCGAAGCGAAGATTGTGGTCGGCAAAACCGGAATAAGTGGCATAAGTCGATAGCCTGAATTGTCTTTCCGCTCTGGAAGGGCCGCCAATCATGCCACCCGGAAATGTACCTCCCGGCAACGCCAGGCCGGGAGGCAGCAACATAATGCCGTTATGAGGCGTCGATTCGGCATAATTGAGATAGCTAGCCATGACGCTCAATCCCCAATCCTTCGCGAACTGCGGATCGGTCCAGGAAATATCTGCTGTGATGCGTTCGCTCTTGAGCCGTACATTATCGGGAACCAAGGCAGAAGAAACACCGGCACCGCTACCAACGTCGTCCCGCAATTTGTAGCCGGCGCGCAAACGCCATTTTTCATAGCCGAGTTCAAGACCGCCATCCACCGCATCGTAAGCCGTGTTTACCGGCCCCGGGGCCATGCTTGCGTGGGTGCCGAAGATTGCATCATTGCGAGACTGTGCATCCTTGCCGATGATTTCCTTGAAGCCGTCAGTGGCGCCGGCATGCAGATACGCTGCCACAGTCATTGCTCCCAACGTACCCCCATGCTGGACCCACGCGCTTTTGGTATTGAAAGAACCGGCAACAACACCGGCCTGGGTGCCTGGAATATCCGCCGCGCTCTTGGTAATGATGTTGATCACGCCGGCATAGGCATCGGCGCCGTACAGTGCGGAACCGGGACCCCGGATAATTTCGATGCGGGCGATGTTTTCCACTGACAACCCACCCCAGACAAGCCCTCTATCGCCGGTATAGGCCGTTGTCACTGGAATACCGTTCTGCAATATCAAGATTTGAGGATTGCTTTGGCTTCCGCCCCCTATGCCGCGGATGATATAGGCTGGGGCATACATGATCGCCAGACGCGTAACATGCAGCCCGGGGACCGTCTCCAATACCTGATCGAGGTCAGTGGCGCCTATCGCTGCGATGTCTTCAGCGGTGATGACGGTTGCCACGGCAGGTGCGCGGCGCAGCGATTGCTGGCTGCCGGTCGCGATGCTGATGGTGGACTTATCGCCATAGACGAGCGCAAGATCTTCTTCTTCCGTGTTTTGGGCCAAGGCGCTAGACAGAGGCAGCAACAACGCAGAAGTCAGGATGACAGGACCCAAATAGAAAGACCGCACGATTTACCTCCCTCTTGGTGTTGGTTGGCGCAGTGTATCCCGTCCAATGCCAACGTGGTGCAAGTTTCCGTATGATTTTCGCAACGCCCTCTTCGACCGTCAAGCGCGCCGCGTCAATCCGCAGTGCGGGGCGATCCGGTCGCGCACGAGATCAATGGCTTGTCTCGTGTGCGATATCGAGGATCGGACTGCTATCTGCCCTCATACGGAATTGCATAGCGCTCCCGGAAAGGCATCATGCGCGCATCCACTTCCTGGCCGGTCAAGCCGAAATCTTCCAGCGAATAACGATGGCCGCCGTGGCGATTCTCGCTTTCGCTCTGACGCAGCCAGGCATCCATCGCTTGTTCCGCCTGCGGCGTAAACGCCATGCCGCCGAACGCATAGACGCGCCGCATCACTTCGCGCCAATCGCGATTCACATCTTCGTAATGCACATCCATTTGCTGAGAGGCCGGTATCGCTTCACGCGCCTGCATGCAGCGGCGCGCAGCTTGCTCACAGAAATCCAGCCATACATCCCGGATCGGTGCGCGGCAAGGACGATCGGTATGCTGACGCGCGAAATGCCACATCAATGACATGATCGACGCCACGGTTTTGAGCGGATCACGATGCGTGAACACCAGCCTGGCATCCGGGAAAACCTTCAACAGCACGTCGAGATCGAGCATGTGCTGCGGATTTTTCAATACCCAGCGCTTGTCTTCGGCATCCCCGCGCGACCACGAGATGAGTTTCATCAGATCCGCCATCGTGCGATAGGCTGCGGTCTTGTCATGGCCGATGAACCATTTGTAGTACTCGGGAATGGTGTAATTGCCCAATGCCGAGAAACTGCAGAAGGAATGATTAAGAAGCAGCATCTCCTCTTCGGCCCAATCCGCGTGCATCGGATGCCCGGCAAAAGCGCCCGGATACATCGGCTGCACCGCTGTGAAGAATCCGTTTACTTCATCATAGCGGGCGGACCTGCCCAAATCCTGTAGCCCAAGTCGCGGCGCCGGGTTAACGCCTTCCCATGTTTTCAGATACTGAAGCCGCGCATCGCTTGCCATCATGCGATGCATGCGCGTCGTCCCGGAACGGTGCGGGCCGATGATGATGATCGGCGCAACGATTTTGCGTTGCAGGATTTCCGGGTGTGCTTCGAAGCATGCATTGGCCCATAGCCTGTTTTTTAGAGAGCCGAGGGTACTTCCCTTCGCGTGCAATCGGCCAAAAGCGTTGAGTTGGGCTTCTGTTTCCATCGCCTTCAAGAGCGCCCTTAAGGCAGGCAGAAAACTGTCATCGCCAAAACGGTCCAATCCCGTGTCTCGTCGTGCTTCGGCCAATAACGCTTCTTCGGATAGATCGATCGCCGCCAGATCCGTGGCGGCATTGATGTCTTTATTGGACTGCGGGTGGTAATCGGTGCTGGGTCTGGTATCCATCTATTTCATCTAAAAAAGAAAAAGTTTATTGTCGCTCTGCCGGGATTATCGAGCGCAGTGCACGCACGCCGACTGCAGGATTGAACCGGGCTCGTCACGCCGTCAAAAATACATTCGGCTATTTTTCTTGTTGGCGAGTGCGCCATGCGCGCTTGGGCTCCCCGCTGTACATCACGTCTATGCACGGCAAGGGATATAACGTTCCCTCCTGCCGGTCTGCCGCTTCGATAAAACAAGGCTGCATCCCGGCTAAAAATGCCGGAAACATGAATTGATAATACTCGCGCGGCGAAAAGCCGAGATCGGCGCCCAACGCAGCGGCCAGTCCTCCGTAATTCATTTTCATCCGGCGGCGCTGCGCAAGGAGCGCGTCCTCGACATTCATGGCAAGGCGTAAATATCGTCCTTGGTCAAGCCCCAGGCTCCGCGCCAGCTCCAGCATAGGCTGGTTGCGTTCGTCGCTATTGATGAGCGGCCGGCCATAGCCGGCAATGCTGCGATGCGCCTGCAACTCCTGTTGCATGCATTCGTCCAGCAATCCGCCTTCATCCAAACGTTTGCGGGTATCGATCAGAAAGCTGATTGCCCGCATGTCGATGCCGCGCCCGTAAATCGATGCTTCCGACACCGCCAACGCGGCGGCCACACCGAGATTGCCGCTACTGCGCGCACTGCCCGCCAGCGCCGCCACCCGGTTATTCCACAAGCGGACATCCGGGTAACTGGTGTAGGTCCAGATGGAATGCATCAGGCGCAACTGCTCGCGCGAGAAACGACGACCGGTGATACCGAACACATAGAGTTCGACCCAATCCATGTCCTTCAAGTCGGTATGCAAATCGTGGCCGCGAAAAACCACATGACTGCCGGGGAAGAAGGTGCCCATGCGGCTCTTCAACACCCCTACGTGTTCCTGCAACTGCTCCGAACCTTGCGCGCTTGTGCTCATGCCTGCTCCTCGGTCGCGTCATCTTCCAATTGCACTGTACCGAACGGGAACTTCTTGTAGCCGAGCGGGCGCTGTTCCAGCGCGTGCGCCGCCGCACCCGGAAGGCGCAGCAGCAGGTGGAGCATCTCCCCCTGTTCCGGCGTGAAGCCGAGATCGGCAAGCGCCGCCGCCGCGACGCCGGACAGTGCGAGCGGACGCGTCGCGATCGCCTCCAACGCCGACAAATTCTCTTGCACCCATGGCAAACGCGAGCCCACGCCGTAATGCGCGAGACAAGCGAGCGTTTGTTTCACTGGTGTGGCGGTGCTGATGCCGTGTGGATCGAAACCCGGTGCATGTTCCGACTTCGGCCACACGCTGCCCGGCATGACCGCAGGCATGGGCAGCCACGTGCGCCATGCATCCAGATCGGTATCGCAGGCAGCCCATCCCTGCATTGCCAAAAATATTTCACGTCCTCCCGACAATTGCCCAGCGCCGACCGCCAGTGCCGCCATCAGGCTGGAGGCAGCAGTCGAGCCGCATACGCCGCCACAGATAGCCGCATGCACCGATGCATCGCGCGGACCGGGATTGGCCAATGCCACAGCCAGCGCCTCCAGCAAATCCGCTTGCGCCGATGTCGGCGCCTGCTCCCGGAACAGGAGATAAAGCATGTCAACCCAGCGTGCATTCCCCAGCATCTCGCCGTACACGTCGTAGCCGCGGCAATACGCAGCTCGGGCAGCAAAGGGATTGCCCGGTTCGGGCTCCTCTTTCCAGATACGGGTGTGGATTACGTTTGGATTTTCCTTGTCGCTCATACGTTTTATACCTTCATCTCAAAGAGCGCTCGCCAGCACACGCATGCGCACATTGATCGGCGGCACCTCGTCCGGATCGATCAGCACATCCAGCAGCGTCGGCCCTTTGCACGCGCAAATCGCGGCAATGTCCAGCGCCGCCAAATCTTGCGGTCCCCGGATGGTATGTCCCACCGCACCCATCGCCCGCGCCAGCATCGCAAAATCGGTCGGCGGCAGGTCGCAGCCGATCTGCTCGGCGCCTGCCATGCGCTGGCCATGCTTGACCATGCCCAGCGCCTGGTCATTCAGCACGACGAAGATCACCGTCAGGCGCTCGGCAACCGCAACCGAAATTTCCTGGCCATTCATCAGCATGCTGCCGTCGCCGGTGATGCATACCACCGGCACGTCCGGATTGGCGGCGGCGGTGCCGATCGCGCCGCCGATGGCCCAGCCCATCGGCACGAAATTCATCGTCACGCGCAACCAACCGCCATCGGTCTTGCGCCGCCCGGGGCCACGTTTGCGCTCGCCTCCACCCAGCCGCCGTTCACCAATGCGCCGATCGATCGGATGCAGGTAGTGCGTGGCCCAGGACACGCTGTTGCCAGTATCGGCAAGAAATCGCGTCGCGACCGGAAATAAACTGCTCAACTCGCGCATCAGGCGTTGCGGCGTGATCGGGATTGCATCGCTTACATACTTATCGGGCGCGGCCAGCATCTTCTCCGGCTCCCACGGCGTCGCAGCCAGGTCCCGTGTAACGCGCCGGCGTTCGTATTCAAAATTGCCGTCGCGCCGGGCCGCATGCACATGCTCGACCAGCCGGTTGAAGATGGCGAGGATACGGCCGCGTATATGGTAGCGGGCCATCGGCGTGCGTGATAAATGCTCTTCCGATTCGTCGATATGCACCAGGCGCTCATTGAGCAGGCTGTCGCTCCAGCCGCCGCTATTCCATTCGCCCATGCTGGCGCCGATGGCAAGAATCAAATCGACCGACTCGTCGCGCAACGCGTCTTCGGCCGACTGATGTCCGCCGAAACCGAATACGCCGCGAAACAGCGGGTGACGCGGATTAACCAGCCCCTTGCCGTCCGGCGTGGTAACAACCGATGCGCCTTTCAGTGCCGCAAATTGCAAAATCGAACTGATCGCTTCGCCGCACCAGCCGCCGATCAACAGCACCACATTGCGCGCTTGCGACAGCATTTGACGCAACGACTGCACCGCATCATCGTCCACCAGCGATGAGGGCGCGAGCAAGGTACGCAAATCGTAGGACGGCGTCGGATGGGAACTCGGACTGCGAAACACATCGACCGGAATTGTCAGGTGCACCGGTCCGCGCGGCGCCCGCGTCGCACGCTGCAATGCCGCAATCAGTTTCGGCTCCAGCTGTTTCGGATGCGATACCAAGGAGTTATAACGAGAGCAATGGCGGAACATGCCCAGGACATTGATGCCGGTGCAGCCGGACTCCTGCAGCGGATGCTTGCCGAACGCAGGCAATGCCGGCTGGCCGGTAATGACCAGCATCGGGATGCCATTATCGTATGCGCATGCAACGCCGGTGATCAGGTTGGTGGCGCCGGGACCGGAGGTTGAGCAGCACACGCCGATTTTGCCGGTTTCGCGAGCATAGCCGTCTGCCATAAATGCGGCGCCGGCTTCATGCCGCGCCAGGATGTGGCGCACGCCGCCGCGGCGGTTGCTGCGGGCCAGCGCGTTATACAGCGGCTCGATGGCGCCGCCCGGCACGCCGAATACGTACTCGACCCCCATCTGCTCAAGATAGGCGACCAGCAAGTCGGCGATGTCTATTTCAGCGCTGTTCTCCTGGATGATTGCGGGAGCCTCTTCTGCCCTTTCCAACTTGTTATGCCCGAGCGACATTTTGGGGATCATGTCAAACCTCTCTGGGTTGCATTGAAGAGCGCGTTGCGATCTATCGCCGACCATCGGAGATCCGCACATCTGCTCGCAAAAGACCGGTCATTGCCAGAAAGCAATGGTAACGTAATTTTTTCAAAGCTAATATTGATTTTTCGTAGAATTGCGACACGCGGCTGATGTACGCCGTACGGCAGCGAAATATACCGGAATCGCCGTACACGCCATAGGTTTTTTACAACAAGCGTCCATCGGGGGGGATGGATGACCCGCTACGCATTAACAGTAACAGCGCAAGCAGGAAGCAGTTAGTGTTGAGTTAGTGTCGGTGTCTCGTCGAGATCAATGCACCGACCGCCGCCACCCGTGCAGCGCGAATCGCTTCAGGAATGCGTTGCGGCTGATCCGGATGGCGTTGCACAGTGGCGGCGGCAATTGCGCCGGCATCGACCGTCTGTGCCGCTGTCAACGCATTTTCCAGGTACGCGGCTTGTGGAAACGCGACATTTTCAAACCCGGTACGCCCGCGATGATCGCATTCCGATACGCGCAGCATGTCGACAAACCGCTGCGGTTTGCGAAACGCATCGCAGCGCTCCAAGAGCGACACGATCGTCTCGGCGCGCATCTCCAAGGCACGCGCCACATTGCCGTGGTCGCGCGCGGTCATCAGCGCCAGGTCGCGGCAGTCGTTCGGGATTTTCAGGCGTTGACATACCTTCTCGACCAGCTTGACGCTGCGCGCCTCATGCCCGTAATGGCGCGGCCATTCGGACGGCGGCGTGCTGCCTTTGCCGAGGTCGTGCAACAGCGCGGCAAAACGGATCGGCAAGCTGTAACCCCGGCGCGCCGCAGTGTCGACCACCATCATCACATGTACGCCGGTATCGATTTCGGGATGGTATTTTTCCGGTTGCGGCACGCCCCACAGCGCATCGAGTTCGGGCAGGATGCGCGCCAGTGCGCCGCACTCGCGCAAGACCTCGAACATGCGCGATGGCGTGGCTTCCATCAGGCCGCGCGCCAACTCTTGCCACACGCGTTCCGGCACCAGCGCATCGACCTCGCCGGCGTCGACCATCTGGCGCATCAAGACATTGGTTTCGGGCGCTACCGAAAATTCGGCGAAGCGCGCGGCAAAACGCGCGACGCGCAGGATGCGTACCGGATCTTCGGCAAACGCCGCGGACACATGCCGGAACAGTTTTGCGCGCAAGTCTTGCCGGCCGCCGAAAGGATCGACGATGGCGCCGTCTTCGGCCTGCGCCATCGCATTGATCGTCAGGTCGCGCCGGACCAAGTCCTCTTCCAGCGTCACGTCCGGCGCGGCATGAAATACAAAACCCTTGTAGCCGGGCGCGGTCTTGCGCTCGGTGCGCGCCAATGCATATTCGGCATGCGTGACCGGGTGCAAAAATACCGGAAAATCCTTACCCACCGGCGTAAAGCCGCGCGCGACCATCTCTTCCGGCGTCGCGCCGACGACCACATAGTCGCGATCCTGCACCGGCAAGCCGAGCAATGCATCGCGTATGGCGCCGCCGACGGTGTAAATCTTCATGTCCGGTTCAGATCGATCTGCGTCAATCGGGATAGACGTCGTATTTCGGCAAAGTCGCCTCTTCCCGTATCGCACCGCTGATCCATTCCGCGACCGCAGGATGCGCGGCGACGCGTTCGACATACGCTTCAAGAGCGGGCGCCAGCGACACCGCGTAGGTACGGAAACGCATCACCACCGGCGCATAATACGCATCGGCAATCGAGAAATCGCCGAACAGAAATCGATGCGGACCCGAACGTGCAAAACAGGTTTCCCAGATCTCTGAAATCCGGCCGATATCGGCCTGCGCCTCAGTGGTACGGCCTTTACCGGGAAAGCTGGCGCAAATATTCATCGTCATCGCCGAACGCAAACCGGTGAATCCCGAGTGCATCTCGGCGCAGATCGAGCGCGCCATGGCCCGCGCCCTGACATCCTGCGGCCACAGATTTTTTTCCTGGAATTGTTCCGCCAGATATTCACAAATCGCGAGCGAATCCCATACCATGGTCTCGCCGGCGATCAACACCGGCACCCGCCCGGCCGCCGAATATTGCGCAATCGCGGTCGAGGTATCCGGCTGCTTCAGCAGAACCCGGATTTCCTGAAACGGAATATTGAACGCCTTCATCGCGACCCACGGCCGCATCGACCAAGATGAATAATTCTTGTTGCCGATAACGAGTTTCAATCCGCTTTTTTCAGCATCGGCCAGTGCTTGCGAGAGGGTCGGGTCGAGTTCGGTTGTATGCATACGTTGATCCCAGAAATGAGTGTGGAGTGCTTATTCTTGATTTGTTTTTGGCAGGTATGCCGAGGATAGTGCTTTTGCGCATATTTGCCAAATGACATCGGCAGCAAGACCGGCATGATTCAACGACAGCCATCCGAAGACTTATCTGGCGCGCCGCAAATAATACGATGCGATCGATTCAAGCCGGGCCGGTTCGATACCGAGTTCAGGTGCAATTTTGCCTTTTGCCACGTTATCCGTTTTCATCGAATCGAGATTATCGCGGCTCATGATCGGGCCGCCGGGCATGTGTTCAAGAACGAATGCCTGCAGTCGCGCCAGCGCCGGCGGCAAACCGAACACCGGACGCGGATGTCCTGAGTACGCGCCCGCCAGCCTGACCAAGTCGCGCAGCGTGTAGACAGCCGGACCGGCCAGTTCGTAAATCTTGCCGATCGTATAGTCGTCATCCAGCGCATGGACGAACGCCTGCGCCACATCCTGTACATAAATCGGCTGGAATTTGGCATCGGCGCCCGCCAACGGCATCAGCGGCAAATACTTTTGCATCGACGCGAACAGGTTGAGGAAACGATCGTCTTCGCCAAACACCACCGATGGGCGAAAGACGGTGGTCTTCACCGCCGGATTCGACAATGCCGCCTTTTCGCCATCGGCCTTCGAGCGCAGATACATCGACGGCGCATTCACGTCGGCCCCCAGCGCGCTCATATGCAGATAGCGCTGCACACCGTTGGCAGCGCATGCCGCGACGATGCGGCGCGGCAGCTCGACATGCGCCTTTGCGAATGCCGGACCATACGGCGTGCCGCGTTTCGAATGCAATACGCCCACCAGATTGATGACCGCATCGATGCCGCGCATCAGGCGATTCAATACTGCGTCATCCTGTATGTCCGCTTCCACCACATTATCAACGCCCGGCAACACAGCCAGGTGTTTTGCACGTTCGTAGCGCCGCGTCGGCACGATCATGCGCCGGCCGGATTCGGACAGTTTCGCGATCAGATGGCCGCCGATAAAGCCGGAGCCGCCGATCACCAGAACAAAACGATATTCCATAATCGCAAAATCGGGTCAAGGCAAATCGGTCGGCACAAACCCTTTCGGCGCAACCGTGCCCAGGCGCGTTTTCAAGGATTGCGGCGTTCCCTCAAACAGCGCGGCGTAGTAAGTGGCATTCGACAGCACATTTTTCACATAGCCGCGCGTTTCGTTAAACGGAATCGACTCGGCAAAAACCGCGCCTTCCACCGTGTGCGTCAGCGTCGAGCGCCATGCGCGCGGACGCCCCGGCCCTGCGTTATACGCAGCCGACGCCATTGCCTGCGAACCGTCGAGATCCTTCAGCACCATGTTCAAATAATTGGCGCCGAGCTGGATATTGGTATCGGTGTCATTGACCTGGTTTGGCGTGAATTGATGCATGCCGATTTTGCGTGCGACAAATTTGGCGGTCGCCGGCATCAACTGCATCAGGCCAGATGCGCCGACATGCGAGCGCGCATTCATGATGAAACGCGACTCCTGCCGAATCAGTCCGTACACCCATGCCATATCGAGACCAAGCGCCTTGGTGGTGCTGTACATAACGTCGCGGAACGGCGATGGAAAACGCTGATTGAAATCGAACTCGGATCGGGTCCGGTCCGACGTGCTCACCATCCGGTCCAGCATATTGTTTTGGCGCGCAAATTCGGCGGCAGCGAAATGCTCGCGTTCATTCATCTTGCGCAATTCCCAATTCCATTCGCGCACGCCTTCAAAACGCAGGCTCATGTCGAAAAACCGGAGCGCGCGGCGAAAACCGGGATTATCTGCAATCAACGCAATCTCGGCTGGCGTTACCGGTTGCGGATTTTGGGAAACCGTTATTTTCTGTCCCAGCTCTTCGAGCGCTAGCTGACCGTAAAAATGAATCTGATCGGCAATCGACTGGAACAACACCCGTGCTTCGGCTTTCCTGCCTTCGGCTTGCAGCGCACGCCCCATCCAGTACACCCACGCCGGATTATTGCGCAGCGATGCCGGCATTGCTTCGATGCCGGCCTTGACCTGTTTCCAGTCGCCCGCACGCAAGGCCATGCGCACGCGCCATTGGCGACCGTCGTTCGACAGCGGTGCGGCGCCGGCTTTGTCCCAATAGTCGGGGAACGCTTCCGGTGCCAGTTTAACCGATGCCTGCAACGCGATTTGCGACCAGCCGAGCGCCTGCTCCTCCGCGCTTAGCTTTGGCGCCGCACCACGCAAAGCATGCGCGGCTTGTTCATGGTTGTTTTTGGCGACGCGGCCGAGCGCAATGACAAACAGCTCATGCGCTTCACGCCCTTTGCCGACGCCATTGGTCAATACCAATCCCGGCTTTTCGATCGCCTGTTCGACCTTCTTTTCGTCGGCGTTGGTCAACGCGGAAAGACGGCGCGCCGCAGGCGTGGATCCGTTCTCCGCGGCTAACCGGATTTGCCCCCATACATCATCGAAATTGAATTGCCCGTTTTGCGCCAAGGTCGCAATCAACGCATGGCAGCCTTCGCCGTAATCCTTGGGCGAGGTCAACAGCGTACGCGCATCGGCCGCCACGTTCTGGCCTTTGGCGGTCTTCGACATCAATGCATAGCATTTCAGTTGCATGTCGTCGTCGACCACAAACAACGGATATTGTTCATCGAAAGTCGTCCAGTCGCGCTTGCGCCCCACTTCCAGCAGCCAGTCGTTGCGCATACGGTCGGCAATCGCGCTGCCCTCATAGCGTTTGAGAAAATCGCGGACCTCGGCTTCGGACGCATTGCGCAAGCGGGGTTTCAACCGATAATAATCGACGTAGGAGGGGATGGCATAATTGGGCAAGTGTGCGGCAAGTTCGCCTGCTTTTGCCGCATCGTCGCGGCGCGCAGCATCACGCAACGCCTGAAATACATCGTCGTCATTGACAAAATTGACAAGACTTTTTTTCGCATATGCGTTCGGCAACATGAAAATCGCCGAAGCGAGCACGAGCGAAATACCGGCAATTCGTTTCATCGAAAACATCACTTTTACAACCTTTTTTTCACTGTATGTTACTTCTGTAGGATAGCATGTGATGCGACTCAATTTTTGGCAAAATCATGCCTGAAATCATCAATAAAACTGCTTTGCGCCGCACCTTGCTCGAGGCCAGAAAAGCACTGACAGCCGAACTGCGCGTGCAATGGGATGCGGCAATCGGCAGCCGGATAATGGCTTGGTGGGAAATGCATCCGGTACGGACGCTCGGCGTGTATTGGCCGATACAAAATGAACCCGATGTGCGCCGCGTTTATGACGTTTTGGCAGACTGCGGCGTCCAATTGGCGTTGCCGGTTGTTACCGGCAACGCAGCGCCATTGAAATTCGTTGCGTGGACACCGGGCGATACTTTGGTGAAAGATGCGATGGGCGTATCGATTCCAGCCAAGGCCGATGCCTTCATGCATCCGGAAGCCATACTGGTGCCGTGCGTCGGATTTAACGCAACCCGCATCCGCCTCGGTTATGGCGGCGGATTTTACGACCGCACGCTTGCGCTATCCCCGCGCCCGCTGGCAATCGGCATCGGCTATGCCTGCGCGCTCGCGACATTCCACGGCGCGCCGCATGACGTTGCGCTCGACATGATATTCACCGAGGCATCATGCATCTCAGCCGATTAAGCAGATAGATCAAGCCGCTTCCAGATCGCCGTCGTTGCCGCCGCCTGGTTCAAGGTATAGAAATGCAAACCAGGCGCGCCGCCGGCGAGCAGGCGCTCGCACAAACCGCACACCACATCCAGGCCGAACCCGCGTATCGATTCGCTGTCATCGCCAAAACTGGCCAGCTTCAGACGAATCCAGCGCGGAATTTCAGCACCGCACATATCGGAAAAACGCATCAACTGCGCATAATTCGTGATCGGCATGATGCCTGCAACGACAGGTACATGCACACCGGCCTTGCGCGCATCGTCGATGAAGCGGAAGTAGGCATCCGCATTATAAAAATACTGCGTGATCGCGGCATTCGCGCCGGAGCGCACTTTGCGCGCAAAGCTTTGGACATCGTCTTGCGGCGATTTCGCCTGCGGATGCATTTCCGGATAGGCGGCCACTTCGATATGGAACCAGTCGCCGGTCTCGGCACGGATGAATTCGATTAACTCATTGGCATAGCGGAATTCGCCCGATGAATACCCTGCAGCGCCATAACCGCTCGGCAAATCGCCGCGCAATGCCACCAGGCGCTTGATGCCATGCGATTTATATTCATTTAATATTTCACGCAAACTGTCGCGCGAACTGCCGACGCACGACAGGTGCGGTGCCGCATCATGGCCTTCGCGCCGAATCTCTAGCACCGTGTCGAGCGTTCCCTTTTGCGTGGAACCGCCAGCGCCGAAGGTCACCGAAAAATATTTCGGATGCAGTTCCGCCAATTTTGCACGCGTGGCACGCAGCTTCTCGGCTCCCTCCGGCGTTTTGGGCGGGAAGAATTCGATGCTGAAATTTTTATGAGAGTAAGTCATTTATTTTTCTAACAATAATGAGGACAACGCCCACGAAATGATGCTGTATAGAATCGCGCCACCGACCGCCGACCAGAACCCCGCGACATGAAAACCTTTGACGAAATTTCCAACAAACCAGAACAGCAATCCATTGATGACAAAGATGAACAACCCTAAGGTTAGCACCGTTACCGGCAAAGTCAGCAACACCAATATCGGCCGAATCAAGGCATTGACCAAGCCCAACACTAGCGCGGCAAACAATGCTGCTGTGAAATTTTGAACCTTGATCGACTGCATGATATAAGGCAACGCGAACAATGCGGCCGCATTGATGAGCCAGGTAATTAATAAACGCATGACTGTCCTCCTTGATCCTGGTTTTCGGAGACAGTCCCGGCATAGCCAAGGGCCATGCCGGAACAGTGGGCACAATCAGTAGCGATATTGCTCTGCCTTGTAAGGGCCGGTTTTCTGCACACCGATATACGCAGCTTGCTCATCCGTCAGTTCTGACAATTGCGCATTGAGTTTCTTCAATTGCAAACGCGCGACTTTTTCATCCAGATGTTTGGGCAAGGTGTAGACGCCGACCGGATAAACCTTCGTATTGGTGAACAATTCGATTTGCGCGATGGTCTGATTTGCAAACGACGAGCTCATCACATACGATGGATGGCCGGTGCCGCAACCGAGGTTCACCAGGCGGCCTTCGGCCAGCAGGATGATGCGTTTGCCGTCCGGAAAAATCACATGGTCGACTTGCGGCTTGATGTTTTCCCATTTGTATTGCTTCAATGCGGCGACTTCGATTTCATTGTCGAAGTGGCCGATGTTGCACACAATCGCCTGGTCTTTCATCTTCGTCATGTGCGCGTGGGTTATCACATGATAGTTGCCGGTACAGGTGACGAAAATATCGCCGTGTTCGGCCGCATAATCCATCGTCACCACACGATAGCCTTCCATCGCCGCCTGCAGAGCGCAAATCGGATCGATTTCCGTGACCCATACCTGTGCCGACAATGCGCGCATCGCCTGCGCGGAGCCCTTGCCCACATCGCCATAACCGGCGATGACCGCCACTTTGCCGGCGATCATCACGTCGGTCGCGCGCTTGATGCCGTCGACCAGCGATTCGCGGCAGCCGTACAGATTGTCGAACTTGGATTTGGTAACCGAATCGTTCACATTGATTGCAGGAAAAGCCAATTTGCCTTCCTTGTGCATCTGGTACAGGCGGTGCACGCCGGTGGTGGTTTCTTCGGTCACGCCCTTGATCGCGGCCAGCCGTGTCGAGTACCAGTCCGGCTGCGCCGCCAATTTTTTCCTGATCGAATTGAACAGGCAGGTGGCCTCTTCGGAATCCGGATTGCTCAGCACGCTCGCATCTTTCTCGGCGCGTGCACCCAGATGCAGCAACAGCGTTGCATCGCCGCCGTCGTCGAGGATCATGTTCGAATATTGGCCATCTTTCCATTCGAAAATGCGATGCGTGAAGTCCCAGTATTCATCGAGCGATTCGCCCTTGAATGCGAACACCGGCGTACCGCCGGCGGCAATTGCTGCAGCGGCATGGTCTTGGGTGGAGTAGATATTGCACGATGCCCAACGCACCTTCGCACCGAGCGCTTCCAGCGTCTGGATCAGCACTGCGGTCTGAATCGTCATGTGCAGCGAGCCGGTAATGCGTGCGCCCTTCAACGGCTGGGCGGCGGCGAACTCTTCGCGAATCGCCATCAGACCCGGCATTTCGGTTTCGGCGATTCGGATCTCTTTGCGCCCCCAATCGGCCAAGCCGAGGTCAGCGACGAAATAATCTTGGGATGGGGAATTTAAAACTGCGGCGTTCATCACGCCCTCCTTTCGAATAGAAAAAAAGTAACGTGAGCGCAGTTGCGGGAGAAATCTGATCCAAGCCTGGCACAGTGAGAAACTGTGCTGCAACGCTCCTTGGAGCCGAAATTATAGCGTATTTTAAGGCGGTTTTCGGGAAAGAAAATACCCCCTTGCGCCGCGCTGGCGGGATGCAGCGCAAGGAGGGAGTCTTGCCTTGCAAGGCAAGACCGTTACGCAGGCGGATCGCATGCGATCCGAAACCCCTGCTTCACCGCCCCGAGCGACGTGTGGCGAGCCACACTAGCGAGGGGCAACGCAGCAATGCGC
>CAMLDH010000013.1 GCA_946478765.1 uncultured Oxalobacteraceae bacterium
CTCCTTGGTCGCGCCGCGGCGGCGGGTGCCGGCGATCGGGAGCTCGAACGCGGTGAACCCCAGTTCGGCCATGCGCTCCGCGGTTTCGCGCACGACACCCCAGCCCAGACGGATTTCCTCGTCGATCAGCGGCACTTCCGACATCAGGAACTGGACGCGGCCAAGCGGCACCGAATCCTTGTACTGGAACTCGATCGGCTTCAGATCGGGAATCCCTCTTTGTTCGATCAATCCATTGCGCATCAAGCGGATGGCCGTGCGGATCATTTCGGCCTCCGGCGTATCCTTCATTTCCTGCGGCAAGCGCACAATGAACGGCAGGGTTGCCGCGAAGTTGGTCAGGTCGACGATGACGGCGTTCTCTGTATCCGTCTGCTCTTCCTGACGCAAACTCTCGGCGTCGGCCAGCGGTTTCAGCATGCCTAGAACGCCGCCTCCGGCCAGGCCGAGCGAGAGTGTCATGAAGACCATGGTCGGCATGCCGGGGATGAGGGCGAACAGCAGCATGATCGCGGCGGCGGTGAGCAGGGCCTTGGGTTCGGCGAACAGTTCCTTGACGATATCCTGCCCGACATTCGTCTGTATCGGATCTCCGTTTGCATCGTGGTTGTCAGCGGTGACGCGTGTGGTGATCATGCCGGCGCCCAGCGAAATGAGCAGCGCCGGAATCTGGGAAATCAGCGCATCGCCGATCGACAGGATCGAATACACTTTCAGCGCGTCGCCGGCCGGCAGGCCGCGCTGCATGACACCGATCGAGATGCCGCCGATCATGTTGATCGCCATGATGCACAAGCCGGCGATGGCATCGCCTTTCACGAACTTCATCGCGCCGTCCATGGCGCCATGCAACTGGCTTTCCTGCCCGAGGTGGGCGCGCTTGGCGCGCGCCTCTTCCGGCGTGAGCAGGCCGGCGCGCAAATCGCTGTCGATCGACATCTGCTTGCCGGGCATCGCGTCGAGGGTGAAGCGCGCGGAGACCTCCGATACGCGTTCCGAACCCTTGGTAATGACGATGAACTGAACCACGGTGAGGATGAGGAAAATCACCAGGCCGACGACCAGGTTGCCGCCGACCACGAACTGTCCGAAGGTTTCCACAATGGCGCCGGCATTCCCCTCGAGCAGGATCAGCCGGGTGGTGGAGACCGAAATGGCCAGGCGAAACAGCGTCGTCAGCAACAGTACGGCGGGAAAGGTGGAGAAGGCCGTCGCTCCCGACATGTACATCGACACCACTACGATCAGGCCCGACGCGCAAAGGTTGAGCGCGATGAGCAGGTCGAGCAGGGCATGCGGCATCGGCAGGACCAGCATGAACACGATGCCGATAACGAGCGCCGCAGCGATCAATTCTGCACGCTGGGCGACTTTCGCGGCGAAAGCGTTGAGCTTGATAACGACAGAAATGAGCTTCATGGATTGGTCTCCTGATCTGTTCCGCTTTGCCGGGCTGATGGCCGTGGCGACGTGGGTGCTGGGTCTGCGGGCCGCGCTATGGCGGTGACTTTGCCGTTAGGCGTGGCCGTACGGACGCGCGTGTTTTCGCGTTCAATCCGCAGATTGACGGATTCCAATCCCGCGCGGCGCAGCACCAAACGTATCCACTCTTGGCAAGCGGGATCCTTGATTGCAAGCAGTTTGCCGGTGTCTACCGGCTCCAGCACCTCGGCTGCCGCGTAGGATTGCATCAGGATCAGGTTGTGGTCGTCCGGCCAGACGCGCAGGCAGCCTTTCGCAAGCAAGAACGCCTCTTCGAACTGGCGCGCGGTTAAGTGCCCCCACACCAGACCGATCGCCATGACCAGGTCGATTGGCATTTCCGCACGTTTCAACTTTGGTCTCATGTCTTTTCCTCGCTTGTCTTTTCTTCTTTGGTCTTTTTTTCTTCTTTGGTCTTTTCTTCGCTTGCCGGGTCGATCAGCCCTTCGGCCTCGCTTCTACACATCTGCTGCCAGCGCAGTCGCATCTGCACCGCTTTCTCCACCATCTCGATCGCGACCAGCAGGTCTTTCCGATCGCTTTCCCCCAGCTGCAGCGAGGTCGCTACCAATGTCTTCTGCAGCATCCGCATCCCGGGAATCGGGTCGTCTTTCCACGCAGGACTATCGGTCGTCAGCCTGGGACCGATGATGCTTGTAAGCGGTGCAACCGCATTCGGCAGCTCGGTCGATGTCGGCAGAGATACCGTCACCTCGGACGGATTCAGCAACAGACGGGATTTTTGTTCGATCTGGGTTTCCGGCAGACTTAGAATATCGCCTGTCTCGATTTCCTCGATCGCGCCGGTGCGGCCGGCTCCTGTTATCCGCGCGCTCAACTTAGCAGCTCCTCTGCCGCTTCCAGATCGCTCTGGTCCAGCGCCGGAAAGTTAAGGTCGAACGCCAGCACGCGTTTGACTACATACCAGCTGCCGTCCTTCAGGCGGGCCGGCAACCAGCTTCCGAAGCGGGCCATGTCGTCGGCGCGCTTGTGCAGCAGGTAGACGGCATCGACCCGCTGCGCGCGTTCGCCCTCCAGCCCGATGCCGACCAAGATGCCATGGTCTAGCGGATAGACCAGCATCTGCACGCCGTCCGCCATGGAAGTGAAGGCGACGGACTTTTCGGTAACGGCTTTGTTTACTAGTGCCACCAGCAGTTGTTGATGCATCTTTCCACCTTTTTTGTAATCTTAATTGTCAAGGCCTGTCGGTCAAGATCGGTGCACGGCCGGCTGCGAATAAATCCCGCCATTCTTCTTCCTTGCGCTCGGCCTTCGTCGTCAACAGCGGAATCTCGGCGTAGGCAGTGGCTACCTGTCGGTCCATATCATCGAGCAAGTCGGTCCGGTGCGATAATTTTTCATGCGGCCAGGCCATGATCGGCAGCATATCGATCGCGTGGCGGATCAAGGTATACACCTTGGCCTTGGTGTGCGGCGTGGCGTTCTTCAGATCGACGAGTTGATTGACTAACTGGAGGGCCTTGCCTTTCCCCCATCCTTGCTCGGTCGCCGTGAACAAAATCACGGCGGCTTCGACATAGTGCAGCCTGCACAGGATGCCCGTCTTGTCCACGAGATCCCGTTTGAGATCCTTGGCGGCCTTGAATCCGGTCCTGGCAATGGAAAAGGTGATGGCGTCCGACATGGTCAGGACGTACGCAGCTTCCCTGATTGCGGAAAGTTTGCGCAGACCGGGCATCAGACGCGCGCAGACGCTACTCATCGCTTCTTCGACATACGCCGCGCCGACATTCTTGATAAGCGTCTTTGCCATCACCATCGCCGTCAGCTCCTCGTCGATCCCGCCTTTTGCGCGCGCGCCTATCTTGAAGCGGATATCGCGTAATCCGTCTGACAGTCCCCTGCTAGTGCGGACGGCATCCATCTTGGCGCTCACGGGGGACGATTCGGCTCCTTCGCGCAGACCTTTGCGGATTCCGCTCCGTTCGCTGTTGACCAGATCGGTCATCATTTCGTTGAACGCGTTTTTCAGCGACCGCTTTTCGTTGAAACTGAGGTCCGTCCTGTAGTCGATCTCCTTGAGCGCGCCGAACAGAACGGTGTATTGCTGCAAGGGCTCATGGATTCTTGCCAATGCTTGCTTGATCTCTTCACGGTTCTTCTCGCTGTTGTCCTGCATCATCGAGTCGAGCGTGCTTCTTGCCGCTACCCGGTACGGGAACGCGTCTTCATCTTCATCTTCGCCAAAAATACTGGAGTCGCCGGTGGGCGAGCGCGATTTCTCCGAGGCGGAGCGGCGGTTTCCAATGCCTTGCCGCAGTACCCGGTCGGCAATGGGCTGCCCCAGTGGCTTCTTATGTCCGGTGCCCTTGAAGGTTACGCCGATGCGCTGCTGATCGAACAGCGCGCGAGGCATGATCAGGATTTCCGGACCCAGGGGAAGATTCGAGAGAGCCAGCGGGCTCTTGAACTCCACCTGTGAAGGGTTCGGGATGCCGGGATTTTTGACGAGCATGTTCATGCCAATTTTGTGGTGTCGGCCGGTACGGTGGTTCCATGCCGGCGCGCCTTTCTCTTGTACCGTATTGCGTACGCGCCGCCGCAATCTCAAAAATCCTCAATGTCTCACCAATGCTCACGGATTTGTTTTTTCTCCGATGTCGGCTGCTATCTTTCATTCATCGCAGTGAGCCGCAGGCAATCCGGAGGGTTCGGTAGACCTGCAACAGTCAGCAATGTTTCAAGGGAGATCGAGATTATGGATACGAATTTCAACACCGACGAGATGCATGCTTCAGACAACGCTGACGTAGCCGCGGTTGCTCCGGTTACCATCGACATTAACAAGCTGTACTGCGAGCACAAACAACACCTTTTTCGCTTTGTTAAGCGTTATATGCGAAACGACGAGGATGCCGAAGACGTGGTGCAAAACACCTTCATGGAAGCGATGCGATGCGCAGACCGTTTTTCCGGCCTCTCCAAGCCATCGACCTGGCTGTTCGGAATCGCGTTGAATCTGGCACGCAATCAGGTTCGCCGCAACTGCGCCAATATGTATGAAACGGTTGACGAGGCCTTCATGGACCAGATCGCCGATGCGCATGCGGATCCTGCGATGCTGATCGAACTGCGCCAGATTGCCGGGAAAGTGGAAGCGATGCTGAGCGAACTCCCGCTCAAGATTCGCGCGACATTTGAAGCAGTTCTGGATGGCGAATCGACCTATGAAGAGGCCGCCGAACATCTTCAAATCCCGGTCGGCACCGTCCGTTCGCGCGTGTCGCGGGTACGCGCAGCCGTGCGTGCCGAATGCCGCGGCTAGCCCGGATATGTCATCATTCCACATAAGCCGGCGGTACCAATTGGCGCTGCCGTCGGCCCAGAAAACAGGCATCTTCCAACCACGTTCAGGGCCGGTCTGTTGAAACATCCGGGCTAGAGCGGTTCGCGGGCCTGTCTGCTGCGGTTTTTGTTTCATTCTGATTAACAGAAAGATGTCGTTGGCGAAGAGGGTGTTATTTCAGATCGGCGCGAATCTGGCTATTTTTTCGTTCCTTGCTTGGCTTGGCTTTCGCCTCAATAATATTGAGAATATCCCGTCTAAGGAACTGACAACCTTCGTACTTCTTGCCGGTTTGTTGATGCTGCCGGAACTGTTCTACCAGCTATGCCAGTTCTTTTCTTCCGGCTCGATGCTGGACGACTAGCAGGTCACCTGGCACTGCCATCCCTTCTCGCCCGAATGCGGTCCCTATAGCGACTTGCCGATGACTGTAGGGCGCCTCGCGCATCGGTACATCACCGAACGTTCTGGTGGAACGGGACGCCCCTACATTGATTCTCAAAGCGCTTTACGACCCGAGAGCGGTTTTGTCTTTACGTCGCAGGTTTGCTGCCGCGCCTTGAAGAAAACCAGGCGGCGGCCTGGTCCGCGGTCGTCAATATGGCGTCCATTACACTGCGTTCGTCCGGGAGATCTGTGATCGGAACCCTGCGCACGCCGATATGGCGGCCCTCGTCGGCGTGCCATAGATACTCGACGCCTTCTGCCGCTAGCAAGGATGTTGCTGCGTTCGCCTGCGAGATGTAGTGCGAACGGCGGCATTTTGGCAAGAATGCGGTGATCAATAGATAATTCCGGTCCACCGTCTGCACGCTCGTCCGGGTCAGGATTTCTCCTAATTGCAACTCCAGCACGGGCACAGCTTGGGCCTCTTGTCCGGTCATTTCGATCAGCTCGCGCAGGAAGCGGGTGACCTGCGCTACGGAGCCGTCCAGTGTACCGTCCGCAATTGTTGGATCCTGTGGCAAGGTCGAACTCTTTCGATTTTTTTGCGCCACATTGGGCGGGTGCCCGAGAGTGGCGGTGGAAAGTAAGAATGTCATTGTATTTGTATTTATCAGAATAGCAAATGAAGAGATGCAATTCTGCCTGCCAAGCTTCGTTTGTATGCAGCAGTGCGGCACGGATGTTTGTATTTTTTCCGCACTTTGCCTTACACGCGAAGACATGAACGTGACGCACGCATGGCGCTCGCACCTTCCCCTTCAATGAGAGGGGGCACGAAAATTTTTCGTTGCCCAAATCTCCCGACTTTGTCTAAGTGGCATGTCTCGATCGTCTAGTTCCGTCGGACAGTCCAATATTCGGTGGCGAGGAAGGGCATGCGCCGGCGCTCCTGCCGCTGTCGTTGGTTACCGAGCCGTCAATTGGCGCCACCCAGTTCGCGTTAGAGCGACATGGGGAGGGCTCCGGATTGAGGCCGGGGTTTTACGACTTGGGCTGGGCGGCTCGGAAGTAGCGCTGCCGCGGCAGTGTGCACCGGCAGCGGAAGGTCATCCCTTCTTTGGAAGTCTGCGGATGCGGAGCCAGGGGAATCCCTCTTCCAGGCCCTGTCGCCCCTCTGTCTCAGCCGGTCCATGGGCGGACCCTGCGGGTGCGGAGGTCGGCCGCGATGCGGTCCAGACCGGTTCATCGGGCACGAAGCCCTGGGAAAAGAGATTATCCATAAGTGCTCACACCATGAAAAACGGATTGTTGGATAGGTGCGGTCAACGCAAGGCGCCCGCATCCATGAGTGAGCCGTTGTTCGGCTTCAGTTCCATGCACGCGGCACGTCGAGGAAAACTTGGCGGTATCTTCGGCGACCGGCCAACTGCGTCACGATAAAGAAAAGGGATTGCGAATGCATCGCCGCAAACAGCAACGCGCCGAGCGCTTCTCCCGTGCGCCCGAGTACGGGCAAGAAAAAATGGAACTGCGCATCTGTTTTCGCCATTCATGTCTATCGCCAGAGCGGTTTGCCTGCGCGCGAGTGAAAATAACGTGTCGCATGGCGAGCCCTCAAATTTTGGTGTGTCATACCTCCATTGCGATGTATTTTTAAATTCGATAGGCGGTTCTTGAACCCGAGAGGAAATGATGGATACGAACGAAGATATCCCTACTGATCAGAATCCACGCATGACAGCCGAGGCTGCGAGCGACTGGTTCAACGAACAAACGTTGGCGGCCATGGCAACCGATCCGGCAACGCAGGATATGGTTTTCGCACTTCAAGATGACGCGTGCACTACGCTTTCCGCGATCATCGACAAGACTGCCGCGCTCCTGATGCAGGATGCGGAACACACGCTGGACCAGCGCATGAACGCTCCCTTGTCGGCGCAACAACCGGGCAACCTTGCGGCAGAGAGCACGCAGCGCAGACAAGCTTGGCAGAAAGCCCGGGAGCTTGCAGAGATGCTGGTCATCGGCGCGTTGATCAACAAGGACAATCCGACTTGGGATCCGGCCGATCCCTCCAGCTGTGCGAAAGAAGGGAAGGGCACGCTGCTGTCTCTGATTCGATTCGACCCGGAGGGCGTCGACCCGCATTCCTCGCCAGAGACTTGACGCTTGGGCTGTTCATGGGCGGCTACGTGCACGAAATAACTTCCCGATTGGTCTCGCGGCAGGCGGGTGCCTTGCACAGGAAGCAGGCGTGGAGCAGTGCTCCACGAATTCCCTGCTTCACCATCCCGTCTGCCGCGTCCAAATCGGGAAGTTATTCCGTACACGTTCCTTTCAAGATACTGGTGATGGCGCTTATCCCGGTGACAAGTTACCCAAGGTGTCAAAACTATCCTGAGCACGGCAGTCGAGATCGCCAAGCGCGCAGAATTGCACAATTTCACCATCACTCCTCATCTGGATGCGGAGTGATTTGGATGTAGATCATCGAGAGAGGACGGCGCCATTTCTTCCTCTAAAAATTCGACTCGATAGCTAGCCAGATGTCCAAAATCCATTCCTTCATTAGCACGCAAAAAAATCATGAATTGTGAAATTTTCCCCATGCGCCAACGCCAACCGGTAGTGCAAGTGCATTGTTCGTGTCATGCAATATCTTTTAAGGAGACCCTTTCGCATGAGTAGGCACCGTTATGCAAATCTGATCGAAGAATTTTGTAAATTATCCCGGCTTAGTGATCCTGCAACCATCATGCAGGGAGGGCCGATCGAAGTAAATGGCATCAAATTTTCGATGATTTACAGTGAAAAAATCAATCCGGATTTGATGTTCATCTATTGCGATTTTGGTGACCCGCCCATGGGCCGCGATAGTGACGTATATCGAGTACTGTTGAAGCAAAACCTGTTTTTTTATAAAGGTAGCGGGCCAGTATTTGCCATATCGCCGGATACTGGGCGGATATTGCTGGCCCAATATGAGCGGCTGGATGAAATGACGTCCAATGCGCTGTTGCACAGGTTAAGTCAGCTCTCCATCCAAGCCCAGTCGTGGCGTAAAGACCCCTTTCTTTTGGACGATGCCGTACCTCAAACCACTACGCAGAAGAGATCATCGACGCACCCCTTGTCGTTGCATAGATAAAACTTGCGTTTTATATAAAATATTTTTAGAAAAGTATAGTCATGCCAGATAACCGCATGGGGCGCTTATTATCAAGCTGTTTCCAATCACGCAGCTCTCAAATATCATCTTCATCAAACAATCCGCCAACAACAATAGCGCAGACAAATACGGATGGCGTTGTATCGACCGCTACCCTTGCCAAGCTTGAAAAAGGGCCAGACAGCCAGAACTACCGCCCACTTCCAAGTGTGAAAACAAAGCTGATAGGAGATTGGCCCAATTCGAGGGCATCCCTTGTTGCCCATATACTGACAAACCTGCGTACGCTGGCCACTATTCCGAAAGGAGAAAGCCGGGAGCAGCTACAACGAGAAATAAATCAGTATTGGAATTGTCTCAGCGATCAACAGAAAGTCGAAGCGTTACAGACAATAGGCGGCCAGCTTGTCATGGGAGGACAGATCAGTCCCACCCTCGCCCCGGAAGAAGCGAAAACGTGCGGACTAGCCGAGCCATTTGCCGAGATGCCGGAAAACGCGCGGACCGAGACCCTCAAGAATATGCTGCACGGCCCTGCCATAAGCTGGCTGCACTCGATGCTTACCCACAGAAATGCTGCTGTCCGTAACGATTTATTTCCATTCTTGAGGGGCGACGCAAAAGCCAACTTGGAAGCCATCTTGACCAAAAAGCCGGACAGATCTTTTATCGATATTGGTCTTGACTATAAAAAAGTTCTCAAATATCGCAATATTGATGGCAGTTTGGCCACCTTGCCGCCGGAAGCACGGGGGAAAAGGGTGGCAATCATCGGTAGCGGCGTGGCAGGAACCATCGCCGCCAGGGAAGCCCTCGCGATGGGATTATGTCCCGTCATTTTTGAGGCCGAGGACCACATCGGGGGACGGATGGAGGCGCGCCCTTACCATAATGCGGATGGCAGCAGAGCATCTGAATTTTCTGAAATGGGCGCAATGCGATTTCCGCGGACCTCAAGAAGCTGGCTTTATCTTCTCAACAAAGTTGCCGGCGTCGAGACAAAACATGTTGACGGCAAGACGGCTTCCCCCCCTTTCCCGAATCCCGGCATAGTGCCAACCAAGCTGTTGCTTGGCGGAGAGGTCATCAATTGGACTGCAGGGGCGCCAGCCCCCGAGAGCGCGCTGTTGGAAAAGGTCAAAGAGGATTTTGAAAAATTTGCCGGAAGCCTGATGGTGCCTTTGGAAGAGGCACGGCGAACGCACGATACTGAAAAAATGGAAAAAATCTGGCAAAGCTATATCGATCAATACAAGGACAAAAGCTTTTATGCCGGGATAATGGAGGGCATGGAAAAGTCAGGCGCTGATTGGGGGGAAGACGAGAAGAATGCCTTTGCTGCATTGGGCATTGGCACAGGCGGGTTTGGCCCGCTCTATACCACAGGTTTCCTCGAAATATTGCGCATGATTGTTAACAAGCTGGAGGGGGACCAGCAGCTTCTCCCAATGGGCACGACAGCGGCCTTGGATAAATTTTATAAAGCGGAAGTTACCGACCCTGATGGCAAGAAGGTATCGCTTGAAAACGATGTGGACATTCGTCTCACCACCAAAGTCACTGGCATCTCCTCAAACGACGGCAAGTCGACATTGGAATTTCAGCGTCGCGATGGCGCCAAAAAAACAGAAGAATTTGACGCAGTTGTCGTTGCCACGACCACCCGTGCAATGCAACACATCAAGGGGCTGACGTCGATGAACTCTGCTTCAGCGCCGCTCGACAAGAAGGTGGCAAATGCCATACCGAAGTTGCGTATGCTTAATTCGTCCAAGTTGTTCATCCGTACTGAAAACAAATTCTGGTTGGACGAGAACGGAAAAGCGCGGCCTGATATTCCGCAAGTCATTTTGACAGACCGAGGACCGTGCAACGTTTTCTGTTTGAACTACGACGACTTTACTGATCATGGAATCGTGGCCGTCAGCTATACATGGGGCGATGAGTCGACCAAGTTGCAGGGCATGACTCCGCAGGAGCGTTTTGAGGAATGTAAGAGCGTCATTGAGGAAGTCAGCCCTGAATTTGCCCAAAATCTGGTGCCGGTCAATGATGAAATTCATAGCGTCGATTGGCAAGCCAGGGACAACCAACACGGCGCTTTCAAGCTCGTCAGCCCAGGCCAGGAAGTCAGTCAAAAAGAGCTATACCATCACTATCTAGGCGTTATGCAGCAGGACGATCAACCTCATAGCGGTGTCTTTCTTGCAGGGGACTCGGTAGGGTATTGCGGCGGATGGGCAGAAAGCGCTGTGATCAGCTCGGTCAATGCCGCGCTTGCCATTGCCGCGCATTTTGGCGGGACGCCGGCGGATGACTCGCCATTGAAGCAAGATAAAGACAAGTACAACTATGGAGAAAGAAGACGGCAATAAGCGTAGCGCAAGAAAATTAAAGGGAGGTAATCAAGGGCGTCCGCTGATTTCGCACACCCCCGCGGATACCCTCGTACATAGAGGGGCGTACCGGGGGGGGGGGGCAGCCGTCGCGGCGCAATTATCTGCCCAAAGCGGACAGCAGAAAGCGGCCGCTGGATGAGCCGACCGTCCGGCATCAACGCTTCGGCAGCCGCACGGTGACGGTAGTCGTGTCGCTCGCTTCATCGGTGTTCATGGCGATCGTCCCGCCTTGCGATTCCGTAACCAGCCGGGCGCTGTAAGTGCCGAGACCGGGGGCGTGCGCCTTGCCGACAGTGACGTATTTATCGAAAAAGCGATCGCGTATCGTCACAGGCACCAGTCCGGCATTGCGAATCGCGACCACAATATTTTGCGGCTCGATTGAAAAGCTGACGTTGATGCAGCCGCCTTCGCGAGAAGCTTCGGCCGCATTTCGCATCAGGTTGCCGAACAATGAGTAACACAATCCTTGCTCCCCTTGCGCAATGTAGCGGTTTGCTTCCGCAGCGCTGCCATCTTCGCCGGTCAGGCGCAGATCGAGCCTTCGGCCGGCAAATGCGGCCAGCGTCTCTTGCTGCACTCTCGTCAGCGTCGCCACCAGATCCACCGGTTTCGCATGTAATACAAAGGTGCCGCTTTCCATTCGATACAGACTGAGCGATTGGTCGATCATATCGATCGCGTGCCATGCCTCGGTGCGGATCAGCTGCTTCAGTTGTATCTGGCTTTCATTGAGGCTGCTACCGTTGAGCAGCATATCGGTTGCGGCGATGATGGCATTAATCGGATTTTTAAGGTCGTGCTGCGTGATACGCTCGACATCTTCCCGTAGCCTGGCCGAGTCTGCTAATGCTGCGTTCTGCCGCGTCAAATCGGCGAATGTCAACTTCAGGCGCAGGTGAGTACGAATGCGCGCTTTCAAAATACTCGGTTCGGCCGGCTTTACGATGTAATCGACAGCACCGACTGCCAGTCCGCGTATCACCTCATCGACGTCGTCGTGGCTCGTCAGGAAAATGACCGGGATATTGCGAGTAAGCATATCTGCCTGCAATCGGCGGCACACTTCGTGACCATCCATTTCGGGCATCATGACGTCGAGCAGAATCAGATCCGGCGGCTGCGCCGAGCGCGCAATCTGTAGCGCTTCATGGCCTGAGGATGCAGTCTGGACCGCATACTCGTCTTTGAGTATCTCGGCGATCATGTCGAGATTGATCTGCATGTCGTCCACCACCAGCACCGTGCAACTGCTGACGCGCTGCTCCACTTCGGCGGCGTCGATCAAGCCAAGCACCGTGTTGCCTGCCTGCATCACAAGCGGCATTTCGTGCTGGTAGCCGGCCAACAGTCGTTTTACTTTGTTTGCGAAAACCTGCATCGTGTATGGTTTGATCAGATATTCCGATGCGCCGGAGTCGATCGCGATGCGCATCTGGGCCGGGTTGCTTTCTGATGTCATCATCATGAAGGGCAGGCCGGCAAGCACTGGATTGTTGCGCATCCAGCGCAACAGATCGAGTCCGGTCAAGCCTGACATCTGCCAGTCGCTGATGACGGCGCCAACTCGCTCCGTTTTCAATATCCGTATTGCTTCCACGCCGTTGATTGCCTGCAGAACCTCATCGATACCGATTTCATGCAAGGCCGCACTCATCGCATGGCGCATCGACTGCAGGTTATCCACGATCAATACAGGTAATTGCTTTTTCATATTCGCCTCTCCCAAGATTGGTTCACTTACTCGGATTGTGCATGAAAACTCATTAATTGGTGCTGTGTTATCTGTTCTATTGCGGCAATAGTTCCATCGAAGATCGCAGCGAAGTGGCGCAGCAATGCCGCATCTTCCTGTCCTGTGCCGATTGCGCGTTCAAGCTGGCGTGCGAGCCCGGCAAGCTTGGATGCGCCAATATTGGCCGCGACCCCGCAGATGGCGTGAGCCTTGTATTTCGCTTCGTCACGTTCGCCTGCTGCCAGCAGCGCTTCGATGCGCGTAGCGTCCTGTGCGTGCTCACTGGCAAATTGGGTTAACAATTTGCTGT
The DNA here is from genome assembly GCA_946478765.1 of uncultured Oxalobacteraceae bacterium. Next base: position 12,793 of record CAMLDH010000013.1, read on the forward strand.
AGAGGTCGGTGTTGCCGACAATCCGCCGCAATGCGGATTGGGTATCGATCCAGTCGTCCGGCAGCGGCACGACCGGCACGGCCGCAGGCGCATCCGTTCTTTGACGCAAATCCCAGCGCGCTAGTGTATCGAATAATACATCCGGGTCGATCGGCTTGGCGATATGCGCGTTCATGCCGGCTTTCCGGCAAAGCGCGCGCTCTTCCGCCATCGCATGCGCGGTCATTGCCAAAATCGGTAATGTGGCGCATGAGGGATGGGCCCGGATTGCGGCAGTCGCTGCATAGCCGTCCATTTCCGGCATTTGCAGATCCATCAGCACGATGTCGTAGCAGTTGCCGGATGCGATCTTCTCGACGGCAACGCGGCCGTTGCCGGCCAGTTCCACCGCAATGCCCGCGCTGATTAATAACTCGACCGCAATCTGCTGGTTGATCGGATTATCTTCTACCAGCAGGACGCGCAATCCGTCATGCCGACGACGTTTTACTGCCTCAATCGGTTGTTGCACCTGGGTCGTGCCACCGTATATCGCGAGGAGCGTATTGACCAGTGTGGAGGCGATGACCGGCTTTGCTAAAAAGCCATCGACGGCGATATCCTCGACTTCGTGCCTGACGCTGTCCTTGCCGGACACCGTGCCTGCCAGCACAATCATCGGTTGCGGCGCGAGCGTGGCATCGGCGCGAATGGCGCGCGCAGCATCGGCGCCGTTCGAAGGCATTGACCAATCGATCAGCACCAACCCGAACGGGCATTCTGCAGCTGCTGCCTGCCGTACCATTGCCACCGCCTGCTCGCCGCTGGCAGCTTCCTCCACCGTCAGCAGCAAATTCGCGCAGTGGCCCGCCAGCACCCGGCGCGCAGTCGGATTGTCGTCGGCAATCAGCACGCGCATGCCCTTGAGGCGGTCGGGCAGAGCGCGCAACACAACGCTGTCGCCGAGTCCGAAGCAGGCAGTGAAATGAAAAGTACAGCCTGCGCCCGCTGCGCTCTCCATGCCTATTGCGCCCCCCATCAATTCAACCAGGCGCTTGCAGATGGTCAATCCCAATCCCGTGCCGCCATATTTGCGCGTCGTCGAACCGTCGGCCTGGGTAAAGGCTTGGAACAGCTGTTGCTGCTGCTCGGGTGCTATTCCGATGCCTGTATCGCGCACGGAGAACACAAGTTTGACTTGACTGCCTGTATTCTCCAGCCGTTCGATTCGTACGACGACCTCGCCGCTCTCGGTGAATTTGATTGCGTTGTCGATCAAATTAATGAGTATTTGTTCGAGCCGCAAGGTGTCGCCGACCAGCGAGTGTGGAACGTTGGGCTGGATGTCGAAGATCAGTTCCAGGCCCTTTTCGGCGGCCTTTTGGCCGACCAGCGTTGCCACATTGTCCAGCGCCTGTTCGAGCCGGAAGTCGGCATTGTCAAGGTGGAGCTTGCCAGCTTCGATTTTCGAGAAATCGAGGATGTCGTTGAGAATGCCAAGCAATGAAGTGCCGGCGTGATGAATCTTGGCGATATAGTCGTGCTGCCGGGTGCTCAGGTCGGTTTTCAGCGCCAGGTGAGAAAGACCAATGATTGCATTCATCGGTGTACGGATTTCGTGGCTCATATTGGCGAGGAACAACGACTTTGTGCGCACCGCATTTTCAGCTTGTTCCTTCGCCAGCCGCAGCTCTTCTCTTTGTTCGCGCGCCTCTGTTTCATCCATCCAGAATCCGTTCCACACCCATTCGTCATTGACAAATTGCGGTGTGGCGTATGAGTGAATCCAGCGGATACTGCCATCGATCATGACGCGATGCGTGAAATCTGCGGTTCTCCTCTGCATGATCGTCTCTTGCTGCATCGGTTCTACCACTGTTTTGTCTTCCGGTAATGTAGTACGCCAGCGAGCCTTTATATCTGCAAAAATTTCGGTCGCGCTTACCCCCAGTATTTCCTGTACGTTTCCACCGATAAAACTGTAACTGCGCTCGCCATTTGACTGTTCACGGAATTGGAATACCACCAAAGGCAAGGCTTCCGTCATGTCTATCAACCGCTTGTGTGCGTGCCGCGCCTCGGCAGTACGTTCAATGACCCGTTGTTCCAGAGTCTCGTTAAGTTCCCGGATCGCCGTTTGCTCCCGTTGCAGGTCTGCGTACAGTAATGCGTTTTTCAGCGAGATTGCCGCTTGCGAAGAGATCAGTTCCAGTATGGCGATACGGTCTGGCGTAAATGCGCCAATGACCAGGCTGTTCTCCAGATAGATGACGCCTGTGAGTTTGCCTTGATTGACGAGAGGAATGCACAATACCGATTTTGGCTGATGTCGAACAACCCATGGATCATGCATGAAAGGACCGGCAGCGGCTGCATCGTCAAGCACCACAGGTTCGCAGGTGCGCGCCACATAATTGATCACCGACTTGTTAACCTCATGGTCCGTGTCTACTGATGTCCCGTGCAGCACTACGACAGTGCTGCCATGAATAGTGGCTTGCACAAGCAATGCGTCATCTTTGTTGAGCAGAAGCGTTCCATGCTGGGCGCCGGCATTTTCGACTACGAGGTGCATGATCCGTTCGATCAGCTTCTCAAGTACGATTTCGCCCGATATCGCTTGAGAGACCTTCATGATGGTCGCGAGATCGAGCTGTTGCGGGCGAATCCCGGCCGGCGCCCCGTCTTCAATTCTTGGCACAGCAGGGCGAGGGTTCTGAGGGAGCAATTTTACCTTGCCGGCCGCTCCACAATCGAGATAGAGCCGGCGTGCCTCGTCGAAATGCGCTTGCGCGACTTGCATGCCGTTTTCCCGATACAGCATGCCCAGCAATTCATTGGCCCATGCTTCCAGCAGAACGTAGCCGTGTTCGCGTGCATGCTGTATTGCCTGTAGATAACAGCCTGTTGCCGTGTCGAAATCGCCGCGTGCTCCAGCCCATTCTGCCTCTGCAATTTTGTAATAGGACCGGCAATTATCCGGACTCTGATCGGATAATTGTTTTAGATGCCGCAGATGCGTTTCAACTATGCCGGCGAGCGCTTCCTTTGCCGCCGGCTCATGCGCCGTGCGATAAAGTCTGCCTGCGCTGATCGCGTAAGCCTGGTAAAACATCATCGTCAACGGCAGGTTGCCGGCCGCCCCCATGGCCAGCAGCGAGTCTGCACGCTGGCAATACGCGTAAGCCGCAACATAATCGCCGAAAAGAGTGGCAGTACGCGCCAATTCGACCAGGGATTCACTCACATCCGTCGAATTTTTTTCGACTTCATAGTCCGCAATGATCTGTCCCGCGTCGATCTGGAGAGGCTCGATGCCCATTACCCGCTGGTGCGCTTGCAGCCGGATTTTTGCCTGGCCCAGTTCGAGCGGTACATATTTCTGACAGTAGTCATGCCAGCGTTGGCAATTCAATACTATCCTGCGGTAATCGCGACCCTCCGCCAAGCTCGCGATGTAGACGCTGAGAATGGCGTAGCTTGCATACTGCAGATCGCCGTTGTCATGGCACAGCCGGAAGGCATTCTCAAGGGCTGCTTCATTTTGCTTGAAAGAATGCTTCCAGCACAAGGTTTGTCCGTTCGCCAACAGTTCAGTCTTTCCTTGAAAATAGGGATCGTCGAATTTTTGCATGATGTCCAAGGCGAATTGTCCATACTCGAACGACTGCGTCATCTTTCCCGACATGCCAAGAAACATTGCGAACCAGGCAAGCGCCACGCCCGCTTCCGGTGTGATCCCGCGGTCGAGCACATGCTTGACGTTGCGGCTGATGACAAGTCCGAGATTCTGCGGTTCGGTGAAGTACGTGCTGATGATGCAGCGATCATAGAGCCGGCCAATCAATTGATCTTCGCTCGGGGCCTTGGGCAATCCGGCAAATCGGGCGATCGTCTCCGCACGTGTCAATTCGCTACAGATCCGTTCGGCTTCATCGGCGACGAGGCCGGGATCCCCCGGAAAATCGATATTGAAGAGAGCCAAGCCACTTTTCACCATTCTCAAGGCTTGCGCGGCATCGCCGGAATTTTGCAGCGCAATGCTGTACTGTTCGAAAACGCTGGCCTTGTCGCAAATGTTTTTCGTCCGTTCGGCAAGATGAAGAAAGACTTCGCGAGAGAGGGAAAGCTTCCCGATAGCCGCCAGAACCTGAGCATGGTTAAGATTCAATTCGAACATCAACTGATAATGCTGCTCCCAGCACGTGCCACAGGTGGCGCTGCATTGAACGCATTGAATGCCTAGAGCAAAATATGCTTCGGCCGTGTCATAGGCGATGGAAGCGGCTGCCTTTTTGCCGGCTTTCAGATTGAAATGGGCGAGTTCGATCCGCTCGACACAAGTGTCAACCAGATCGATTGCCGTATTGAGGTGATTGACGATTTCGAATAAGCGTTCTTCGATTTTGGCAGCCGCCATCGTCTCGAGCATCAAGCGCCCGACATGGCGATGCATGCTTGCACGCTCTGCTTCGGGAATGAGGACGTAGGCGGCCTGCTGGATGCGCGGATGCTGGAATTCGTAAATGGGATTGCCGCTGTCGTGCCCGCAGGCAGGTACAGGGGATTCATACCGTTGACCGGTATTGCGGTCTTCTCCGGTTCGCACGATCAGGCCATCCTCCTGTGCAAGCCGCAGATGCGTTGCGATTTCCTGCGGCTTTATGCCGGATACCACGACGAGCGAGTCAAAATCGAAGCTGCTGCCCAAGGTTGCGGCGAACTTCAGCAATCGTTGTACGTTTGGCGCAAGCTGCCTGATATTTTCGGCCATCAGTTCGACGACGTTGTCGGTAATCGGCATCCTTTGGATTTCTGCTGTATCCCATGTCCAGCGTCCGGTGACGGCGTTGAATTCGATCAAGCGCGCAGCATAGGTCGCATGCAGCAATTGGTTGATGAAGAACGGTATGCCATGTGTTTTTGCATGAACCAGCCCGGCCAGCGGGAGCGCTGCTTCCTGCGTGCAATGCAAGGTATGGACGATCAGTTCCTGCACATGCGCGAGTGTCAAGGGACGCAGATCGATCCTGCTTATGCTTACAGTAGCGCCTGTTCTGTGGATTTCTTCGCTCATGACAGCAAACGGCGTATTCGGCGCGATCTCTTCTCCGCGGTATGTGCAGATAAGCAGGAAATAGCGCAAATCGTCGCTGGTCATCAGACTCTGGACCAAACGCAGCGTAGCGGAATCCGCCCATTGGCAATCTTCCAGGAAGATGCTGAAAGGGTGCTCTGGTTTGGCAAACAGGTCTATGAAAGCACGAATAACGGTATTGAAGCGGTTCTGCGTCTCATTCGGAGCCAAGGCCGCCACGGGCTGTTGAGGGCCGATGATCCACTGGATTTCCGGGATCAACTCGACAATGATCTGAGCATTCGCCCCTAATGCCGCAAGCAGATCGAGACGCCAGCGCATGATGCTTTCCGTGCTTTCGGTCAGCAACTGTTTCACCAGTTGTCGAAATGCGAGAATCAGCACGCCATAAGGACTATTGCTGTATTGGTTACACCGCCCTGAGATGAAATAACCAGCCCCGTGTCGGCTTTGCGTTATCCGTTGGTGAATCTCGTTAACCAGGCTCGATTTGCCGATCCCGGACTGTCCAGTCACCAGCACCAGTTCCTTCGCACCTGCACCCATGCGATTGAATGCCGCCTGTAGCGTGACAAGCTCTGCTTCGCGTCCGTAGAGGTTCTGCGGAATCAGGAAACGGCTGGAAGTATCCTTGCGGCCAAGAGGGAAGCTGTTGATGCGGCCAGTGTTGCGCCATTGCCGCTCACATTCCAGCAAATCGATTTTGATGCCATAGGCACTTTGGTAACGTTCTTCGGCAGTTTTGGCAAGCAGCTTTAAGACGATTTGCGATATGGCTACGGGAACTTGCGGATTGCGTTCCTGCGGCGGTTTCGGCGGCTGTGCAATATGGCAATGAACCAAGCCCATCGCATCGGGTGCGGTGAATGGCAGTACGCCGGTCAGCATGTGATAAAGCGTGACACCCAGCGAATAGAAATCTGTCCGATAATCGATCACACAATTCATGCGCCCGGTCTGTTCAGGTGACATATAGGCGAGCGTTCCTCCCGGCATCTGCGAATTGACTACCGGCTGGTGCTTTCGTGACAGTTGGGTAGCCAAACTAAAGTCAACCAGTTTGATCCGACGGGTTTTCTTCTCAATCAGGATAATCTTGGTATTGATGTCGTGATGGATAACATCGTGACGATGAATCTCCCCCAGTATGTCGACTAATTGCAATGCGACACAAAAGAAAAAATCTAAATCGAGCGGCGCGTCTGCTATGTATTGGTCGAGCGGCTCACCGGCGAAATTGTCCAGGACAATAGCCAGGCCGTTGTCGCACTCCACCAGCGCGTTCGGGATCAATGCGCCTTCCCCGCCAAGCTGCTGAAGAATGTTGTACTCAAGCCGGATACTCTCGCTGAACTCGGATGAAGAAGAGTCTTGGCATGCTAACTTGATCAGCGCAAGTTGCCCGCCTCCTGTTTTAATCGCGCGATAAATAATGCTGCGGGAGTTGCTGAATACCGCTTCAGTAATTACGTGATCTGGGATAAGTATCTTGAGGTTCTGTAGCATTTGCTATGAACTAACTGTGAAAATAAAGCATATGGACAAGAAGTGCATTTTTGGTTAAGAGTCATTTTTGGTTAAGAGTGTACTCTTGGTTAAGGGGGTTTTTTCACCGCCCGGAATTTTTCTTGAGCTAACTGTTCGCCTCCATTTGCGGGACTCAGGTCAAATGGTCTAAGCTCGACTTTATTCACTTTATCCATTTACAGAGATGTTTATTGCATTTGTTGAAATTTGAGTGAGTTCAATCAATTTCTGTGTCAAGGGCGGGCGCAGCCCGGCGAAGCGAACCCTTGATACAGAAATTGAAGCCGATATGCTGGAGTATGGCTGACTCCGGCAGAATGACGGATCAGTCATGCTAAACAAGCAGCAATCATGACCAATCAATTGTTTGAAGCCGCACTTGGAATTCAATCCCCGTGGTTTGTGCACAGCGTCGATTTCGATGAAGCCAAACGGCAACTGACGATCGGCGTGGACTTCGTCGCCGGCAGCCGATTTGCGCACGCCGACGCGCCCGGCGCGCATCCGGCGCACGATACCCAGATCAAGCGGTTGCGGCATTTGAATTTTTTCAACACGAGTGCTGCCTCGAAGTGCGCGCGCCACGTGTGCGTCTGCCCGACGGCAAAGTGCGTCTGGTCGAGCCGGAGCGGGTTGGCCGGTTGGACGGCTTCACGTTGTTGTTCGAGGCCCTGGCTGCGGCGGACCTGTCGGACGTAACGGCGGTCGCCATTGATGAAACGTCTTCCAGGCGCGGGCTGCCGTAAGCGCCTGGCGTTCGGCATGAATGGCGCGTATCACCGCGAGCATCTGCGCATCCGTCAACCGCTTGCGATCAGGCGTGCCGCCGCGCTTCCACGCTCGATAACCGCTGATTCAGGGGAAGCCCAAGGATCGAGTCAGGTCTGATCGGAGATCAGGTGTTCAATCGCTTCGTCAACAAGCTTGCAGGTTTCGGAATCCGCCTCCATCGACATCTGTATGTCATCGACAAGCTGATAGAACTTTGGGTCGTTGATCAGATGTTCTCCAAAATGCGAGAGCAGTACCGACTCCAGGAATATCCGAAAGGCCTTCCGCCCTCGGTGAGGATCGTCGCCTTTGATACCCTTGATGCGTAGCGCAATCAGAGATTCGAGATTCTGCGGACGGTCGGCGCCGGATTTCCTGATAGCTTGAGCGGATGCAGAGCGTTGTTTGTTTGCACTGATGCCGGGACGGGAAGCAAGCTGCGTTCGAATGACCGAAACCAGTTGGCCTACAGTGCCGATAGGAGAGGGCATAATCAGGTCTATTTCTTATCTAAAGTTTACGCCGGTTTTGCTACGCGCTTTTGTCGTTTCTCGTATAGGCTGAAAGGAAGATATGATGTTCCGGCGCGGCTGCTGTGCCTTTGTTTTGCAAGCTATCCGGGGGCAGTCGATTGACTTCATCCATGATTCTTTGCATATCACCATTCAGCGCCGGATTCTCGCTGTTCAATTCGATCCCCTTCGTCAAGCAGTACATCGCTTCCGTAAATTCATCCCGCATTAAATGAATCAAGCCGCGGCCAAAATGGGTCAACGCGTTTTGCTCGCCTAGGTCTTGGAGCGGCCCCAAGGTTTCCAATGCCCGGTCCGCGACACCAGAGCTTAACCACAACAGTCCAAGTTGAAACCGAGCAATGGACATGGCCGGGTCTAGTGCAACGGCCGCCTCCATTTCTGCAACGGCACGGTCATACATTTTAATCTGTGCATACTCGGCGCCCAGGAGGAAATGTGTCGTGCCGGTTGCATCCGGTCGCGATACAGCCTCTTTCAGGTAAGAGATGGACATGCCGGAATCATTATTCCGGCTGGCATTAAGGGCTAGTTGAAGAAGCTCCGCTTGATCGAGCGTTGCGAAAGGGGATGTTGTCATAAATCGATTTCAGGTTAAGCGCGCTTGCCAAACTATAGTGTCCTGCATTCAACGGCGTCAAGTGATGGAACGCATTCCACGCGCCGAATATCGGTGCACGCAGGTTCGCTACCGGCCAGCAATAATGTAGGCCATCGGTTATGCATGTATACGCCGATAGCCTTGCCTTACGCGACGAAATCGATGTTCGCCGTATTGCCCGCAATATCGGCCACGCCGAAGGCGCTGATCATGTCACCGAAAGCGATATTGGCCCCGCTGCCCAACGTCACGATCAATTGGGTGCCGTCGCCGTTCCAGATGGCGGTGGCGCCGAAGCCGAGCGTATGGGCATGATCAACGACCAGATCGTCGACGGTGGCCAATGCATTGGTGGCCTTGTTGAATGTCAGCGTGAATGTGTCGCCCACGCTGATCAAGCCGTCACCGTCTTCATCGGCATAGATGACCGGATCGACCACTGCCGCGGTAAGCGATCCCGTATCGAGATGCAACACAAGGCCGCCACCGGCGGCGCCGACGTTGCCTGCAGCATCGGTGACACGTGCGGTCAGGGTCTTGCTGCCGTCGGCGCCCCATGCACTGTCATTGCCTGCGATATGAAGCGTGATATGTCCCGCAGTGACTTCACTGCTGTCGAGCATGTGCGTGATCGGGGTGGTGAACGATGCGCCGTCGATCAGCAATTCCACCGTGTCGCCGGTTAAAGCGTCGGTGCCGCTCAAATCGATATCAACGGCGACGCCCGCCGCCTTTTCTGTTGCGCTGATGTTGCCAGCAGCGACTGCAATGGGGATAATCGGCGAATCAGGCGGAGTGTAGTCGACGCTCAGTATCGGGTTGCCGACTGTGCTGATCGAGGTATTGCCGTGAGCGTCGATCAGTGTCACGGTGACGCCACCGCCTGCGGCGACAGCTGCTTGTAATTCGGCATTGGTCGGGGAACCGTCTGACGTGGTGAAGGTGACGGTCGTGTCATTGGCAAGAATATTGTCGTAGGTGGCAATCGTCACGCCGCCGATTTTGAGTACCGCGCTGCCGCCGGTCGCTCCGCCGGCAGCGATCGTCGCCTGCGCAATCAAATGGGTATTGGTGCTGTTGAGCGTATTGGCGACGACTGTTCCGTTGACGGCGCTTGCCGTCACTGCCGTTGGTGCATCGACGACACTGTAATCGACGGTCAGCGTCGGATTGCCGGCACTGCTTGTCGTAGTATTGCCGGCAGCGTCGATCAGTGTCACGGTGACGCCACCGCCTGCGGCGACAGCTGCTTGTAATTCGGCATTGGTCGGGGAACCGTCTGACGTGGTGAAGGTGACGGTCGTGTCATTGGCAAGAATATTGTCGTAGGTAGCAATCGTCACGCCGCCGATTTTGAGTACCGCGCTGCCGCCGGTCGCTTCGCCGGCAGCGATGGTTGCTTGCACCGTCAATTGTGTGTTGGTGCTGTTGAGCGTATTGGCAACGATTGTCCCCCCCATCGGGATGACGAGCACATTGGTCGGCGCAGTGGGCGGCGTCGAATCGAGCATGACCGAAAGGTCGCCGCCGGCAATGCCGACGTTGCCGGCCGCATCCGTAACACGGGCGGTGATCGTCTTGCCGCCGTCCGCGCCCCAGCCCGCATTGCCGGGAATGATCAGCGTCGCATGGGCTGCACTGATCTCGGCGGCAGTCAACACGTGCGTGACGGGCACTGCAAATTCGCCTGCATCACGAAGCAATTCCAGCGTGTGGCCTGCGGCCGCATCGGTCCCGGTCAGATCGACCGTAAACGCCACGCCGGCCGCCTGTTCGGCAGCATTGACGCCGTCGGCTGCTGCCGCTGCCGTGATCGGATGGGACGGCGCTCCCGGTGCGGTCGTGTCCAGCGTCACCGTCAGCGCGCCGCCTGCCGCGCCGGCATTGCCCGCGCTGTTGCTCACGCGCGCCGTCAATATCTTGCTGCCATCGGCGCCCCAACCGGCCGCATCTGGGATCGTCAGCATAGCGCTCTGCGCGGTGACCTCGGCACCGGTCAGCACATGCTTGACCGGGGTTGCAAAGGGACGGTCGCCAATCAGGAGCTCGACGGTGTCGCCGGCAACGGCCCCGGTGCCAGTCAAGTCCATCACGACGCCGACACCCGCCGCTTTTTCCGCGGCTTTGATGCCATTTGCCGCAGCGGGGATGCTCAGCGCATGCGTCGCCGCCCCAGGGGCATGCGTGTCAAGCCTGACAGTCCTGTCGCCGCCAGCCTTGCCGGCATTGCCTGCGCTGTCGACGATGCGCGCGCTGATCACCTTGTTGCCGTCCGCCCCCCAGGCGCTATCGTCACCAGAGATGGTCAGCGTGACTTTGCGCGCACCGGCCTCGGCAGCCGTCAACACATGAGTGACAGGCTTGGCGAAGGCGGAACCATCGATCAGCAATTCCACGGTATCGCCGGCAACCGAGCCGACGGGGGGATAAACCACCACCGCCACACCGGCCGCCCTTTCCACTATATTAATGCCGCCGGCTGCCGCGGAGAGGGTGAGGAAGTTCGTGATGGTCGGTGCGCTCGTGTCAAGTGTGACGGTGGTGCTGCCGCTGAGCGTGTTGACGTCGCCGGCCGCATTCTTGATTCTGGCCGATAGTGTCTTGCTGCCATCGTCGCCCCAGCCCGCGTTGGCCTCAACGGTCAGTGTCGCGCTGCCTGCCTTCACCTCGGCAGTCGTCAGCACATGTAAGACGGGCCTGGCAAAGGCGCGGCCATTGATCAGCAATTCAACGACGTCGCCCGCTGCCGCACGAATGCCGGCAAGTGCCATCGTGACTGCCACCCCCGCAGCCTTTTCCGCTGCGCTGACGCCCCTGGTTGCGGCGGGAGCGGCCAGCTTTGTCATCAGTGGCGAAGCGTTGCCTATATTTAGTCTCACCGTCCGGTTGCCGCCTGCGATACCGACATTGCCCGCGGTGTCGATGATGCGCGCACTAATCACCTTGTCGCCGCTGGCTCCCCACGCCGGATCGTTGCCGACAATCGTCAATGAGACTTTATACGCAGCCAGTTCAGCCTTCGTAATCACGTGAGACACGGGTGTGGCGAACCGGGCGCCATCAATCAGCAGTTCGATCCTGTCGCCGGCGACCGTGCCTGCAGGCAGGTAGGCCGTTACATTGACGCCTGCGGCTTTTTCGGTGGCATCGATGCCGTCAGCCGCTGCCGTGATGGTCAGGAAATGGGTGACTGCCGGCGCGCTGGCATGGGGAGCGGCACCGCTAGCGGATGAATGATGAATGGCGTCGCTCACCAGGCCTTGGCTGTTATAGGTGCGCACCAGCCCCGCATCCAATTCGATGCCCGCCAAAAACGCGTCTTGCCTCTGGATCACGAGGTTGCTGGTTGCCGAATTGGCGCCGCTCCCTTCATCCGGGCGCCCGGTATAAGTATTGGCTACCGCCAAGTCCAAGCTATTGCTGCCGATAAATGCAACCATTCCCATCATCCTTCTCTTTCAAACGATCGCATCCACTGGCGCTCTCGCGTGGACAGGGACCGGCCTTGCTTGCTATCGAATTCATCTTCTTGCATGTCACCAAGCCATTTGACTTGGCGTTGCGTGTGGCATCAGATCGCACCACTGCGGTGGAATCCAATCCACTTCGGGCGCAGTTGCGCCTACTTGGGAAGATATCCAGCATCCTGCGAAAAAGTTTAGCGAGATTGCCCATTTATTTTGCAAATACTGCGCGGAAGACATTAACCAATAGTTAAGCGATCTTGGCAAGTCGGGGCGGGTTGCATGGGATATTCATTCACGGAAATCACCTAAGAATAATAATTTTGTTAAATGCTATTCTCAATAATGTCACCTTGTTTGACAGGAAAATTGTCGGCGACTACACTCCGCAGCTTTTAAGCTTTTACTAATTAATGTGCCTGTATCTTTCATTGGCACGTAATAAAAATAGTTGCCATAAAGAGCAACTTAAATAAAGCAATCAGGGGGAGTATGAAATCGGATCTGGCAATACAATTGCTTGCGGATGTTCTTTGGAACGCGTTGTTGATCTCCGCACCTTTACTTGGCGTGACACTGATCGTCGGTTTGCTGGTGAGCGTGTTGCAGGTGGTGACACAGGTACAGGAAATGTCGCTGACCTATATCCCCAAAATCATTGCCTCAGTCATTGTGTTGGTCATCTTTGGGCCCTGGATGCTCAAAAGGCTACTGGCGTTTTCCGTCAGCCTGATCAGCAATATCCCGTCTTATTTCTGATTCCCGGTCATTGAACATGGCCTTGGATGTGGATCCCGCTTGGGCAATTTCTGTTTATTTCGTGGCGCTGCGGCTTGGTGTTTTGCTGGTGATGAGCCCAATTTTCTCCAGCCTTTCCGGGCTTGTCACGGTGCGCGTGTTGTTCACGCTGGCGCTGGCTGTACTGCTCGTGTCTGGAATGGGTGTGCGGCCGACTGCCGCGTCGTTGGCGATCGGTCCCGTGATTGCCGCGTCGATGATGGAATTGCTGGTGGGAGCCACGCTGGCCTTCGGTGTCTTTGCGGCATTCGGCGCATTTTCCATCGCGGGCAAGATATTGGACGTGCAGAGCGGTTTCGGCATTGGTAGTGTGTTCGATCCGGTCACGCGCGCGGGTGCGCCGTTGTTCGCGACGATGCTGAACCTATTGGCCGTGGCGGTATTTTTCGGTATGGATGGTCACCATGCGCTGCTGCGCGGGATCGCGTTTTCGATTCAACAGGTTCCGCCCGGCACGGGTTTTTCTGCACTGGCGAACGAGGCGGTAATACGCCAATTCGGCATGATGTTTTCTCTTGGCGTCGCATTGATCGCGCCGGTGATGTTTTGCCTGTTCGTGGTCGAGGCGGGACTGGCGGCGATGTCGCGCGTGCTGCCGCAAATGAACGTGTTCGTCGTCGGCATTCCGGTCAAGATTTTTGCTGGTATCGCGATGTTCGCTTTGACGATCGACTATCTTGGTCCTGTCATGGGACGGGTATATGCATCGATCTTTACCTATTGGGAAGAGGTGTTGCGCTAAATGGCCGAGCAAGATTTCGATCGTACCGAGGAGGCGACATCGCACAAGCTTGAGCAGGCGCGCAAGCAGGGATCGGTTGCCAAGAGCGCGGACTTTACCGCCGTTGCAATATTGGCTGCGATGGTGGGAACCCTGTATGCGAGCGGCTGGGATGGCCTGAAGCAGTTGGCCAGACTGCAGCAGACTGTATTCGTGCAGGCGGCGCGGCTGGACTGGCGAGCCGACGGCGTTGCGGTGTGGATGGGGCAGCTCGCGCTGCATTTGTTGCATATCCTCGCGCCGCTTTTTCTCGCACTGGCGATTTCGGCGATTCTCGTCAATCTGCTTCAGACCGGGCCGCTGTTTACGGTCAAGCCGCTGTCGCCGGATCTCAATCGCATCAATCCCGCCACCGGATTCAAGCGGCTGTTTTCGATGCGTACGCTGTACGAGACGGTCAAGAGCATTCTGAAGCTGTTCATCCTCGGGACCGTCGCCTACTTTACTATCCGCGACGATATTCCGGGCCTGGTCGGATTGTCCGCCATGGATGTGAAAGGATACCCGAGAGTGCTGCTCGATATTACCGCTGCATTGCTGGTAAAACTGGTGTTCACGCTGCTGTTGATCGCTGCGATCGATTATGCGTACACGCTCTGGGAATTCGCCAAGCGCATGCGCATGAGCCGGCGCGACGTGCGTGACGAATCCAAGCAACGAGAGGGCGATCCCCGTATCCGTGCGCGGATTCGTGAATTGCGCAAGGAGATGCTCAAGCGTAGTAAGGCAATCAACAACCTGCCTTCCGCCGACGTGTTGATTACCAACCCGACCCATATCGCAGTCGCGCTCAGCTACAGCCACGGCACGGCAAGCGCGCCGAAACTGGTTGCCAAAGGCGCAGGGGACCTGGCGCACAAGATGCGTCAGGTCGCCAGCCGTCATTGCATTCCGGTAGTGCAGAATCGGGCGCTGGCGCGCACGCTGTTTCGCGAAGTGGATTTCGAAGGCTTTGTGCCGGAAAAGCTCTACCCGCAGCTCGCGAAAATCATGGTGTGGGCTTATGCAATGCGTGAAGGCCGGCTGGCCTCGGGAAGGACTGCCTGATGTGGGCATGGCGCCGCGTATTCAATGACCATGCCGATCTGGCGATGGTACTGCTGGTGGTGGGCGTGCTCACCATCCTGTTTACGCCCATCCCGTCCGGCTTGCTCGATTTCCTGATTCTGGCCAACTTCAGCTTTGCGCTGTTGATTTTGCTGCTGACGTTTTACATTCCGAAACCGGTTGAGTTCTCCACATTCCCGTCGCTGCTGCTGATCGCCACCTTGTTCCGCCTGTCGCTGAACGTGGCCGCCACGCGCCTGATCCTGGCGGATGCCGACGCCGGGCGCGTGATTGCGGCCATCGGTTCTTATGTGGTCGGCGGCAACTACGTGATCGGCCTGATCGTGTTCCTGATTTTGGTGGTGGTGCAGTATGTGGTGGTGACCAACGGCGCGCAGCGGGTCTCCGAAGTCGCCGCGCGCTTCACGCTCGACAGCATGCCGGGTCAGCAGATGAGCATCGACGCCGACCTGAACATGGGCTTCATCGACCAGGAGGAGGCCAAACGCAGGCGCAAGAACCTGGAAAAGGAAACCGGGTTCTATGGCGCGATGGATGGCGCCAGCAAATTCGTCAAGGGCGATGCGATCGCCGGCATCGTCATTCTGCTCATTGATATTGTCGGCGGCCTGGTGATCGGCGTGATGCAAATGGGCATGCACTG
>CAMLDH010000014.1 GCA_946478765.1 uncultured Oxalobacteraceae bacterium
GCTGTCGCAGCAGGACCTCACCGTGACGCTGCAGCCGGGCCAAAGCGCGGTGATCAAGCAGGGCGCATCCTTCACCTGGTCCACGCCGGAAGCGGTCTCGCTGATCTTCACCCGCTACAACCAAAGCCAGCCGGGCGATGGCGCGATCGTGCCGATCAAGGAAAATCCTGAACTGAAGCCCTCCGGCACGCCGCCGGTCGACCTGCTAACCACGCCGGTGCCTTCCTGCCGCAACTTCACCGACTACGTCTCCGCCGATGGCGAATTCATGTGTGGCACCTGGGATTCGACGCCCTATGCGCGCCGCCCGATGTTCTACCGCCACTATGAGCTGATGTACCTGCTGGAAGGCAGCGTGACGTTTGTCGATGAGGCGGGCCGCAGCGGCACGTTCTCGAAGGGCGACATCTTCCTCATTGAACAGACGGCGCAGTGCACCTGGGACAGCCGCGAACATGTGGCGAAGGTCTACGTGATCTACCGGCCGGCGTGAGGGGTTTTCGTTTGTCTCCCGCTCCCCCCTTGGAGCTTTGCCCACAGGCAGCAATGTCTGCGGGCTTTTTATTTCCTCTGAAGTTCGGAGTCGCGCATGCGCTTTCTCTACAAATCCGATCCGGTCCGCGGTGCGGTATGGGCAGAACTGTTTGCCCGCAAGATGCCGGCGCTGCCGTTTCGCATCTGGCCCGACATCGGGGATCCGCGCGAAGTGCGCTACCTGGCCGCGTGGCAGCCGCCGGAAGACCTGGCGACCCGGTTTCCGAATCTGGAAGTCCTGTTCTCGACCGGGGCCGGAACCGACCACTTCGATTTCTCCGTCATCCCCGAGACGCTGCCGGTGGTGCGCATGGTCGAGTCCGGCATCATCGATGGCATGGTCGAGTACGTGACGCTGGCCGTGCTTTCCATCCATCGCGACTGGCGCACTTATCTCGACCAGCAGCGGAAAGGAAACTGGCAGGTGCATCGCGTGCATCCGGCCTCGTCGCGGCGTGTCGGCGTGCTGGGTCTGGGCGTGCTGGGGCGCGCCGTGCTGGAGAGCCTGGGTGATTTCGGCTTTTCCTGTGCGGGCTGGAGCCGGTCGCCGCAACAGATCGAGGGTGTCGAATGCTATGCCGGCCCGGATGGATTGCAGCAATTCCTGGCGCGCACCGACATCCTCATCTGCCTGCTGCCGTTGACCGACAGTACGCGCGGCATCCTCTCCAAGCCGCTGTTCGACCGGCTGCCGCAGGGCGCCACCGTGATCAACGTGGGCCGCGGCGGGCACCTGGTCCAGCAAGACTTGTTGGAGGCGCTCGACGAAGGGACGGTAGGCAACGCCATACTGGATGTGTGCGAACCGGAACCGCTGCCGTCCGACCATCCTTTCTGGACGCATCCCAAGGTGATGTTGACGCCGCATATCGCCAGCATGACGCAGCCGGAAACCGCGGTCGACGCGGTAATCGACAACATCTGCCGGCACCGGGAGGGATTGCCGATGATCGGGCTGGTCGACAGGGCGCGTGGCTACTGAAGAGTGCCAAGCTTTCGGTCGCGGGCATAGAGCGTATGCCCTGAATCTAAAAAATAGAGAGACGATAGAAATGAAAACACTGTTGTTAAAAAAAGAGGAAGTCAGAAAATTAATATCCATGAAGGAAGTCATCGGTACGGTGGAAGAAGCATACAAAGCCTTCAACAGCGACCAGGTGGTACAACCCGACTATATAGGGATAGATCTCCATCCGCCGCGTGGAGATATTGACTTCAAGCTTGGTTACTACAAAGGCAATGAAATCATCTCCATGAAAGCCTCTTCCGGCGGCTTCCCCAATAACCCAACAACCTACGGCGTGCCTAGCGGCATGGGGACCATTCTGCTGTTTGACGCCAGGACCTGCGCGTTGATTTGCGTGATGGATGGAAGCTTGATCACAGGCCTCAGAACCGGGGCGTCCGGCGCTGTTTCCGTAAAAGCACTGGCAAGAAAAGATGCGAAAAAAATTACCGCTATCGGAACCGGCAATCAGGCAAGGATGCAGATCCGCGCAATCAACGAGGTGATGAAAGTCGAAGAAATCCATGCATGGGCCAGAAGCGCAGAATCGCTTTCCAAATTTAAAGTGGATATCGAAGGCGAGTTCGGCATTCCTGTGATTGTGGCGAATTCTAAAAAAGAAGCCGTTGAGCAGGCCGATATCCTGATTACGACGACCCGCGGGAACGGGCCGTTGGTGGAAGCCGATTGGGTAAAGCCCGGCACACACATCGTTGCAATCGGCACGGATGCACGCGGGAAGCAGGAACTGGATCCAGAGATATTCAGGAATGCAAAGGTCGTCGTTGACTCAATTTCGCAGTGCGTCGAAAAAGGCGAAACCCAGCATCCGTTGAACCAAAACATCATTACCAAGGATGGCATCCATGGAGAGATCGGCGAGGTTTTACTGGGTAAAAAGCCGGGAAGAGAAAATGATGAAGAAATTACGATTTTCGACTCCACAGGAATGGCCGTACAGGACAACACGACTGCGAACAAGATTTATCAGAACGCAATAGAAAGTAATGTTGGAACTTTTTTTGAATTTATTGAGAGATGACTATGCGCGACTACCCTACCATTCAGGACATACGAGAAGCCCAGGAACGGCTGAAACCTCACATCAAACATACGCCGTTATTGCGCGCAGAAAAGATGGAGAAAGCCCTTGGTTGTCAGCTATATCTGAAACCAGAAACTCTGCAAATTACCGGCGCCTTTAAAATCCGCGGCGCTCTGAACAAGTCGCTTTCTCTCTCAAAAGAAGCGATAGCAAACGGCATCATTGCCACGTCTTCCGGCAATCATGCCCAGGGACTTGCGTATGCCGCCAGACTGCTGGGCGTAAAAGCGGTATTGGTAATTCCGGTTAACTCGCCAAAAATTAAAATTGAAAATACAAAAGCCCTCGGGGCAGAGGTCATCCTTTTTGATGGTGATACCGCTGCCAGATGGAAAAGGGTTTGTGAAATTGCAGAAGAAAACAACTATGCAGTTGTTCACGCTTTTGAAGACCCTCTGGTCATGGCGGGGCAGGGAACAATAGGGTGTGAAATATTGGAGGATTTGGAAGATGTGGACACGGTCATTATTCCCATGGGCGGCGGAGGCCTTATTTCAGGCATCGCTACCGCTATCAAGGAAACGAAACCATCGGTGCGTGTCATAGGCGCAGAGCCTGCCTTAACACCGAAGTATTTTCACAGCAGGATTAATAAAGAACGTACATCGCTTCCTTTAAAAAACACCATTGCGGATGGTTTAAGAATAAGCGTTCCAGGTCAAAATCCCTATCCCATTATTGAAAAGTATGTAGACGAGATTGTTCTCGTGGAAGACGAGCACATCATTGCGGGTATGCGTCTTCTTGCCAAAGAGGCGAAATTGATAGCTGAACCCGCCGCCGCAATTGGTATTGGCGCTTTGTTGGCCGGCGCCATAAAAGTTAAACCAGATGAAAAAGTCTGCGTGGTATTGACTGGCGGGAACTGGGACTTATGCGACCTTGCTGAGATATACAAACTTATTGAGTAAGCTTTTCGCCGTGCCGAGGCGAGCGTCAGACATCCACTATCCGCGTCGGCGGTACTGCTGAAATCGCCGGCTATGACCTCGCGCTGCGAATGCACGAGCAGATCGCCGGTCATCGTCCTTTTCCGCTTCATCAAGAAAGCCGCAGGATTTTCCTTCACCGGCAATCGCCATTTCGGCTTTTTA
Source organism: uncultured Oxalobacteraceae bacterium (assembly GCA_946478765.1). The sequence continues at coordinate 3,740 of CAMLDH010000014.1, forward strand.
TGCCGTGCGAATGCCGGCTTTCGACGACTTGTTTCGCTAGGACGCCGTTAAATTGATGTGTCTGGCGGAGGTGAGTGAAGGTGCATCGAGGCCAGAGATTTTCTGATTCACCTATACGACTTTCGAACAACCTCAGGGAAGAGATTTACATGAAAAAATCATTGCTTGCGCTTGCTGTCTTCGGCGCTTTTGCCGGTACGGCTGCGGCACAAACGAACGTGTCCATTTACGGCATCATCGACATCGGTCTGACCCATTCGCGCTCCGATGTTGCCGCCACCCGCTGGGGGATCGACAGCGGCAACTGGTACGGTTCGCGCCTCGGCTTCCGCGGCACCGAAGACCTGGGCGGCGGGTTGTCGGCCATCTTCCAGCTTGAAAACGGTTTCAGCGCCGATACCGGCGCCCTCGGCCAGGGCGGCCGCCTGTTCGGCCGCCATGCATGGGTGGGTTTGCAAGGCGGCTTCGGCACCGTGCGTCTCGGCCGATCCTGGACGCCGACCTACTCGGCGCTGACGGACGTGATCGATCCCTTCGGAGACGGCCTGGCCGGCGCTGCAGGCGCATTCTTCGGCCGCAACATCTTCAATGCGATCGATGTCCGCACGCAGAACGCGATCTTCTACTCGAACACGTTTGGCGGCCTGAAGGCCGACGTGGCCTACGGTCTGGGCGAAGTCGCCGGCGACACCTCGGCCGGCAGCCAGCTCAGCACGACATTCACCTATACGGCAGGTCCGCTGAAGGCGGTGCTCGGCTATCACGATGCGAATGATGCCACCGGCACCGGATCGGCCAAGCACGCGTTTGTCGGCGGCACCTACGACTTCGGCGCAGCGAAGCTGCATCTCGGCGTCGATCGCCAGAAAACCGATGCAGCCGGTGTGACGACCGTGGACGCCAACGATGTGCTGGTCGGCGTCACGGTGCCGGTCGGTGCAGGCAGCGTCATGGCTTCCTACAACCGCCTGGACGACAACACGGCGGCCAATGTCGACCGGAAGCAGTATGCAATCGGCTATGCGTACGACATGTCCAAGCGCACCACGCTGTACACGTCCTACGGTCACATCAATGTAAGCGACGCGAACCGCTTCAACGTCGGTATCCGCCACAAGTTCTGATCGGCTTCGCGCCGCACGCTCTTCAAGCGGTCGAACAGCAGCTCGAAGTCGGCCGCGGTATAGCACAGGGCCAGCGCGAAGCGATGGGCAGGCGCGAGCCGCCCATCGCCGTCCATCGCGACGAGCGCATCGAGCCGGCAAGGCGCTGCGAATTACGGTGCAGGAACCGCGCGGCTAGCCCGAAGCACACTGGGCACCGATTACATGATCTGCCTGGGCGCGTTGGACCAGCGGATGATCCGTCGAAGTTGTACCGCAATGCCAAGGATTGGCAAAACCCTCTATGGTTTCCCACCGGCTCACTGAACCGGGAGGCACCGGTATCACTATCGCTATCGTTTCAATATAGAAGTTTAATTGGAGTTAATTTTCCATATTCATAAACTATCGATGTCGGGGATTCATAGACTCTCCGCAACCCAACCGAATTCATGCACTGGCCCCCATAAAAGGAGATCTACAATGTCAACCGAATCCAAGTGCCCTTTCCACGCCTCGCAAGGCCCGCGCACGACCCAAGGCACGCGGTCCAACCGCGACTGGTGGCCCAACCAGCTCAACCTCGGCATCCTGCACCAGCATGCGCCTGCGTCCAACCCGATGGGGGCGGGCTTTGACTACAAACGCGAGTTCAAGAAGCTCAACTATGCCGCGCTGAAAAAAGACCTGTCAGCGCTGATGACGGATTCGCAGGACTGGTGGCCCGCGGACTGGGGGCATTACGGTGGCCTGTTCATCCGGATGGCGTGGCACAGCGCCGGCACCTACCGCACGGCCGACGGCCGCGGTGGTGCGGGCACTGGCAACCAGCGCTTCGCCCCCGTCAACAGCTGGCCTGACAACGGCAACCTCGACAAGGCGCGCCGCCTGCTGTGGCCCATCAAGAAAAAATACGGCAACAAGATCTCGTGGGCCGACCTGATGATCCTCGCCGGCAACGTTGCCATGGAGACGATGGGCTTCAAGACCTTCGGTTTCGGCGGCGGCCGCGCCGACATCTGGCAACCGGAAGAAGACATCTACTGGGGCTCGGAAGCCGAATGGCTGGGCGACAAGCGCTACAGCGGCGACCGCCAACTGGAACAGCCGCTGGCCGCCGTGCAGATGGGTCTGATCTACGTGAACCCCGAAGGTCCGAACGGCAATCCGGATCCGGTCGCCTCGGGCCGCGATGTGCGCGAGACGTTCGGGCGCATGGGCATGAACGACGATGAGACGGTCGCACTGGTGGCAGGCGGACATACCTTCGGCAAGGCCCACGGCGCAGGCGATCCGAAGTTGGTCGGCCCCGAGCCGGAAGCCGCCACTATCCATGAAATGGGCCTCGGCTGGATCAACCGGCACGGCAGCGGCAAGGGGGGCGACACCACGACCAGCGGCATCGAGGGCGCGTGGAAGCCCAACCCGACGCAGTGGGACATGGGCTACTTCAAGGTGCTGTTCAAGTACGAGTGGGAGCTGGTCAAGAGCCCGGCGGGCGCCCAGCAATGGCGCGCCAAGGACGTGGACGGCGAGGACATGATCGTCGATGCGCACGACCCGAGCAGGAAGCATGCGCCGATGATGACCACGGCCGACCTGTCGCTGCGCTTCGATCCGGTCTACGAGAAGATCTCGCGCCACTTCCTGACCAATCCGGAGGAATTCGCCGACGCCTATGCGCGCGCCTGGTTCAAGCTTACCCATCGCGACATGGGTCCCAAGGCCCTGTACCTTGGCCCCGAAGTGCCGTCCGAAGACCTGATCTGGCAAGACCCGCTTCCGGCGGTGAACCATGCGTCGATCGACGCCGGCGATATTGCCGAACTCAAGGCGAAGATCCTCGCCAGCGGCCTGTCGGTAAGCGAGCTGGTGTCCACCGCCTGGGCCTCGGCCTCCACCTTCCGCGGCTCGGACAAGCGTGGCGGCGCCAACGGTGCCCGCATTCGCCTGGCGCCGCAGAAGGACTGGGAAGCCAACCAGCCCGCGCAACTGGCCAAGGTGCTCGGCGTTCTCGATGGGATCCAGAAATCGTTCAACGACTGGGCTGACGGCGGCAAGAAAGTGTCGCTGGCCGACCTGATCGTGCTGGGCGGCTGCGTTGCGGTGGAAGCGGCTGCCAAAGCCGCCGGCCGCAACGTCGAGGTGCCGTTTAGCCCCGGCCGGGTGGATGCATCCCAGGATCAGACCGACATCGATTCTTTCGCGCTGCTGGAGCCGCAAGCCGATGGCTTCCGCAACTACCAGAAGCAGGCCTATACCGTGCCCGCCGAGCAGCTGCTGGTGGACAAGGCGCAGCTGCTGACGCTCAGCGCCCCCGAAATGACGGTGCTCGTCGGCGGTCTGCGTGCGCTCGGTGCGAACACCGCCGGCTCCAGGCACGGAGTATTCACCCATCGAGTGGGCCAGTTGACGAACGACTTCTTTGTCAACCTGACCGACATGGGGGTAGCGTGGAAGCCCGCCAGCGAAGCCGCTGATACCTTTGAAGCGCTCGAACGCAAGACCGGCAAGCTCAAGTGGACTGGCACGCGGGTGGACCTGGTGTTCGGCTCCAACTCGCAGCTGCGCGCCTTGGCGGAGGTCTATGCGCAGGACGATAACCAGGAAAAATTCGTGAAAGACTTCGTTGCGGCATGGACGAAGGTCATGAATCTGGATCGTTTCGATCTGGTCTGAATCGAAGCCGGCGCCTTGTTTAACCAAGCCTGAAGCCCCGGCCGGGATGCGCCATGCGTGTCCCGGTCGGGGTTCTTTGTTGAACCTGGATTTGGCGACGCCTTGGGTAGCCCGGCCAACATTTGCATGATTGCCGGACGGCCGCAAGTTTTTCGAATCCTTTGAGGTCCTCCGGTATGCAGTTGCCGTTCCGGCAGGAGGTACTGCTGCCATGACTATTGCAAAGGTTGACGGCTCGGCGCTTTCTGCATCTCGTGATGAGGCTGGGACGATGCAAAGGAAGGACGGGCCAATGAGCCCGTTCCTCCCCGCGGTACGCTGGTCAGTCGCGCAATGCGGCGGCCAAAGTCTCAACTCGGCCGATGTCCGCTTTGAGTGCGAGTGTGAGTGCCTTGCCGTATCCCGCATCGGCTTTGTGGAAGTACGAGAGCATGGTGTACTTCACGTTCTCGTCCTTCACTTGGCTCAGATCGCCGGCAAGGTTGCTGACGAGGTTGGTTTGCTGCTGCTTGCTCAAGGAGCGGTAGAACTCGCCGGCCTGCACGAAGTTGCGGGTCTTGGCGATACGCTTCTGCTGGGTGGCACCGGACAACGGCAACTGGCTGTACTTGTATTGCGCGTTGTCCGCGACATCCGCATGTTCGCTCGGCTGATAATTCACGTTACCCTTACGGGCCGACGGGTTCTGCGCGCCGTCCTGGTTGTGGTTGGCCGCTGGCGTGCGAGGCCGGTTGACCGGCAATTGCAGGCCGTTGGTGCCGATACGGTGCAGCTGGGTATCCGCATAGGAGAAGATGCGCCCTTGCAGCAGGCGGTCTTCCGAAGGTTCGATCCCCGGCACCAGGTTGGATGGCGCCAGCGCCGACTGTTCGGTTTCGAGGAAGACGTTGTCGGGATTGCGGTTCAGGGTCATGGTGCCGATTTTCATCTCCGGCACGTTGGTCCAGATCTTGGTGGCGTCCAGCGCGTCATAATCCAGGCTGGTCAGCTGCGAGGGCTGCAGCACCTGGATGTACAGGTCCCATTTGGGGAAGTTGCCTTTATTGATGGCGTCGATCAGGTCGCGCGTCATGTGGTTGAAATCCTTGGCCTGGATGGTTTCGCTCTCCTTGGTGGTGAGGTTGCGCTGGCCCTGCAGGCTCTTCCAGTGGAACTTCACATAGCTGTACTGGCCCTGGGTATTCACGAACTTGTAGGCGTGCACGCTGTTGCCGTCCATCTCGCGGTAGTTGGCCGGCGTGCCGAAATCGGAGTAGACCCGCGTGAGCATGTGGGTGGCTTCCGGCTGGTGGGAGAAGAAGTCGAAGAAGCGGTTCGGATCCTGCAGGTTCGTGTCCGGAGCCGGCTTGAGGGAGTGCACCATGTCTGGGAACTTGATGGCGTCGCGGATGAAGAACACGGGCAGGTTGTTGCCCACCAGGTCCCAGTTGCCTTCACGGGTGTAAAACTTGATGCCGAAGCCGCGCGGGTCGCGCAGGGTTTCCGGCGAGTGGGTGCCGTGGATTACGCTGGAAAAACGGACGAAGACAGGCGTTTCTTCGCCCGGCTTGAAAACGGCGGCGCGGGTCAGATCCAAAATATCCTTGCTGGCCGCGAATACCCCGTAGGCTCCGGTGCCGCGGGCATGGACGACGCGCTCGGGCACGCGCTCGCGGTCGAAGCGCTGCAGTTTCTGGATCAGTTGCACGTCCTGTAGCAGGACGGGGCCATTTGGGCCTGCCGTCTGCGAATTCTGGTTGTCGCCGACTGGAGCGCCATTGTCCCTTGTGAGGTCTGTGGCTGCGTATGAACTTGCGCTGGTTAGGCCGAGCAGAACAAAAGCGGCGGCAGTAATGTGTGTTGTTGTGCGGATCATCTCAATTCCTCATGGGTTTATAGGAATTTGCAATGTACTTTTCATCAATATATTGATAAAGATAATTATATTTATAAAATCAATAGGTATTGACTATGCGCTTGTCAGCCTGGTCGATGAGGACCGGCAATGGTTCAAGTCCTGTGTCGGACTCGACGTACGCGAAACACCGCGCGGTATTTCATTTTGCGGTCACGCGATCCTCGGCGACGACATATTTGTCATTCCCAATGCACTGGAAGACGAACGGTTCGCAATTCGGGCACAAAGAGGGCGACCGGGCGCTCGTTGACTTTGCGCGCCCGATCAAGAGTTCATTCCGGGAATCGGATCTTTCTACGCGCCTGGGCGCGGACGAATTCGTTGTGCTGCTCTTGCCTTTACAAAGCGTTCACAAAGTTTGCATTGAATGCCAGTAAAATCCTCGCATTCCTCATTTTTTGTCGAGTTTATGATCTGGTTACGCAAGCAGTGGGTCTGGGGTGTTGCCCCATCCAAGACCAGCAGGTCAAGGTGCGCGAGGGCGCCAGCATGAAGGATGCGGAAGACATCGACATTGTTGCCGATCAAGGCGTTGGTTATGAATGAATCGGACATGACCCTCGCGTGCCGGCCCGGCTGCGGCGCCTGCTGCATCGCGCCGTCGATCTCGTCTGCGATTCCCGGTATGCCCGATGGCAAGCCGGCCGGCGTGCGTTGCATACAACTTGACGAGCAGAATCGTTGCAAAATTTTCGGCCGGCCCGAACGTCCGTTGGTCTGCGGCAGTCTAAAACCTGCCAATGACATGTGCGGCGCGACGCGCGACGATGCTCTTCAGTATCTGATACGCCTTGATCGCTTGACTGCCGCATGACGCTTCGAGTCCGGATCGGCCTCGTAATCAAACAAGGAAAAAAATGACGACAAGGCTGACAGCGCTACTCGCAATTGCAATAACATTTTTGCTGACGTCATGTGCCGGCCTGCTTGGCCCGCGTGAAGTGGAACTGCCGTTATACAAGTTGCAGGAAGCGATGGACCGCAAGTTCCCGTTCAATAATCGCTACCTGGAAATTTTCGATATCAGCGTCAGCCATCCCAGGCTCGCACTACAACCCGACACCAATCGCGTCATGACCAGTCTGGATGCCGTGATTGCCCCGGCTTTTCTCAACAAGGCATGGAACGGCAGCTTGGCATTGTCGGGCGTGCTGCGCTTCGATCCGACAAGAAACGCAATTATCCTGGCCGAACCGCGCGTGGATAAATTCGTGCTCGATGGCGTCGATGCGCACTATACCAACCAGTTCGCGAAAATCGGCGGCTTGCTGGCAGAACAAGTCCTGAAAGATACGCCGCTCTACACCTTCCAGCCTGAGGATTTCAGATATGCCGGCACCCTTTTCATGCCGACCAAAATCACCACAACCGCCAACAGTCTCATGGTAACCTTTGAGCCGGCAAAATAGCCGGCCCCATTGCGACACCGCATCCGTCCCCGCGCGGCATTGCAACCGGCGGGTTTTTATTGATTTCTCCTAATTTCTATTTCCCAAAACATGGATCTTGTTCTCGCATTAAAAGCCCTCATCATGGGCATTGTGGAAGGCTTGACAGAATTTCTGCCGATTTCCTCCACGGGCCATTTGATTCTGGCCGGGAGCCTGCTCAATTTCACCGGCGAGAAAATCAAGGTATTCGAGATCGCGATCCAGGCCGGCGCCATGCTGGCAGTGTGCTGGGAATATCGCGCAAGAATCGGTGCGGTATTGGCCGGTCTCTTGAGCGATGCCAAAGCGCAAAAATTCGCGATCAATCTGGTGGTGGCATTCTTGCCGGCAGCGGGACTGGGATTCTTGTTCAACAAGAGTATCAAAGCGGCGCTGTTTTCGCCGGTACCGGTCGCGCTCGCGTTTATCGTCGGCGGCCTGATCATTTTGTGGGTGGAACGGCGCCATAAGGCGAAGCCGGTCTTCGCTCGCATCGATTCGGTGGACGACATGAGCGCGCTGGATGCCTTCAAAGTCGGCTGTGCGCAGGCATTCGCGCTGGTGCCCGGCACCAGCCGTTCCGGCGCCACCATTATCGGCGGCATGCTGTTCGGGCTGTCGCGCAAAGCGGCCACCGAGTTTTCATTTTTCCTGGCGATTCCGACGCTGTTTGCGGCAACCGTGTATTCGCTTTATAAAGAGCGTGCGCTGCTGGCTGCCGCCGATATACCGGTATTCGGCATCGGCACTATTGCTGCTTTCGCCTCTGCATTCCTGTGCGTGCGCTGGTTGTTGCGCTATATCAGCTCGCATGATTTCAGCGCGTTTGCGTGGTATCGCATCGTGTTCGGCCTGGTTGTCATTGTCAGCGCTTATTCCGGCATGGTCGTGTGGGCAGATTAAAATAGCGAGATGTCTGAATCAACCGGTGGTGCACAAGCACTGCATATCCTCCAAACCATTTTCGGTTACCCCTCTTTTCGCGGCCAGCAGGCCGCGATTGTAGACCACGTCGCCGGCGGCGGCGATGCCCTGGTGCTGATGCCGACCGGCGGCGGCAAGTCCCTGTGTTATCAAATACCTTCATTGCTGCGCGACGGCGTCGGCGTCGTGATATCGCCGTTGATCGCATTGATGCAGGATCAGGTCGATGCGCTGGCCGAGGTCGGCGTGCGCGCCGCCTTCCTCAATTCGACGCAATCGTATAACGAAGCGATGCGCATTGAACGGCGCGTGCGCAGCGGCGACCTGGACCTGGTGTATGTCGCGCCCGAGCGTTTGATGACGCCGCGCTGCCTGGACTTGCTGGAGTCATCCAGGATTGCATTATTCGCGATCGACGAAGCGCACTGCGTGTCGCAATGGGGGCATGATTTCCGGCCGGAATATATCAAGCTGTCAGTGTTGCACGAGCGCTTTCCCGCCGTGCCGCGCATTGCGCTGACGGCGACTGCCGACCCGCAGACGCGCGCAGAAATTGCCCAGCGGCTGCAACTCGACGAAGCGATGCAATTCGTGTCATCGTTTGACCGGCCGAATATCCGCTATCAGATTGTCGAAAAGGCGAACGGCCGCAAACAGTTGCTCGATTTTATCGAGGGCGAACACGCGGGCGATGCCGGCATCGTCTATTGTTTGTCGCGCAAGAAAGTCGAAGAAACGGCGGAATTCTTGAATGCCAGCGGCGTCACCGCGCTGCCCTATCATGCCGGCATGGACATCGCGACGCGCACCAGGAATCAGGCGCGTTTTTTGCGCGAAGAATCGATCGTGATGGTCGCCACCATCGCATTCGGCATGGGCATCGACAAACCGGATGTGCGCTTTGTCGCGCATCTCGACCTGCCGAAAAGCATCGAAGGTTATTACCAGGAAACCGGCCGCGCCGGCCGCGACGGCGCACCGGCCAATGCATGGATGGCGTATGGCTTGCAGGATGTGGTGCAGCAGCGCCGCATGATCGATGAATCGGAAGCGGACGAGACATTCAAGCGGTTGCAGGGGGCCAAGCTCGATGCCATGCTCGGCCTGTGCGAAACGCTCCATTGCCGCCGCATGCGGCTGCTGGAATATTTCGGCCAGCCGGCCACGCCCTGCGGCAATTGCGATACCTGCCTGGCGCCGCCGGTATCGTTCGACGGCACGGTGCCGATACAGAAATTATTGTCCACGATTTACCGGGTTGATCAGCGTTTCGGCGCGGGACATGTGATCGACGTGGTGCGCGGCGTCGACTCGGACAAGGTCAAGCAATGGCGCCATGACCAGGTATCGACTTACGGCATCGGCGCCGAACAGAGCGAAGCGGAATGGCGCGCGATTCTGCGGCAAGCGATCGCATTGGGATTGGTCGTGGTCGATCACGATGGCTACAACGCGCTGAAATTGACGGATGCGGCGCGTCCGGTCTTGCGCGGCGAGCAAAAGGTGCAGTTGCGGCAATACCAGAAGCCGGTCAAGCCAAAGCGCCAGAGCGCCAAGCCGAAGGGGTATGTGGAAAGCGATTTGTCAGCCGCCGAGCAGGCGATTTTCGACAAGCTGCGCTGGTGGCGGGTCGAGACGGCGCGCAAGCACAACGTGCCGGCGTACGTAATTTTCCATGACGCGACAATGCGCGAAATTGCGAAGGCCAAGCCGGGATCGCTGGGCGACCTGCGCAATATTTCCGGCGTGGGCGAGAAGAAGCTGGAGACCTACGGCGAAGAGATCGTGTCGCTGATTGCGGCGATGATCTGAGATTGTCATTCCTCACCGGACAATGACTTACCGCTTCGTAAACACCAAATCCCACACCCCATGCCCGAGCCGCAACCCGCGGTTCTCGAACTTGGTCACCGGCCGATAATCCGGCCGCGGCGCATACGCATCCGCGGTGTTCTGCAACAACGGTTCCGCGCCCAACACCTCCAGCATCTGCTCCGCATATTCCTGCCAATCGGTCGCACAATGCAGATAGCCGCCCGGCGCAATCCGCGACGCCAAGAGGCTCACAAACGGCGCCTGAATCAGCCGCCGCTTGTTGTGCCGCGCCTTGTGCCACGGATCGGGAAAGAACACATGCGCGCCCGCCAATGAAGCAGGCGCAATCATGTTGGTAATGACTTCGAACGCATCATGCTGGATCAGCCGCAAATTCGTGAGTCCCTGCTCGCTGATCAGCTTCAACAGACTGCCGACGCCGGGCGTATGCACCTCGACGCCCAGAAAATTCTTCTCAGGCATGCCGGCCGCAATCTTCGCCGTTGTCTCCCCCATGCCAAAACCGATTTCCAGAATTGTCGGCGCATTGCGGCCGAACCCTTGCGCAAAGTCGAGCGGCGCCTTGGCATAAGGAATGCAAAACTGCGGCCCGAGGGTTTCGATCGCTTTTCCTTGCGCGGTGGACAAGCGTCCCGCGCGCGTGACAAAGCTGCGGATGCGATGTTCGGTCGGGTCATAGAACAAGTGTTTGGACTCGTCGGCGGGTTTGTTGTCAGACATGCTGGAATACTCGTTGTGGGTGCTGCGTATTATGCGCTTTGACGCGCTGGCAATAAAAAAGGCACCGGAGGGGAGGCGCCTTGATGTGACCTGGAGCGGGTGAAGGGGATCGAACCCTCGTCTAAAGCTTGGGAAGCTTTCGTTCTACCATTGAACTACACCCGCGTATGCTGCATTTTACGCGGGTTTTAGTACGTTTTGCAAAACGGTGGAATGGCCAGTGTGCTGGAAAATGGCATGGCCGCTTTTTCTGCGGCGAAGCCAAGCCATCGTCAATGCGTCCGTCACAATATCTGCCGCCATGCGCGGCTTGAGCGACCAGTCAATGACTTCCCGATTGAACAGATCCAGAACGATCGCCAAGTATAGCCAGCCCCCGTCGGCCATGCCGGTAACTTAATGTCGAATGCGTTACCGGCACTATCAATACTTACTCCATGAAGGACAACTGTCAGCAAGAGATCGAGTAGCGGCTGTAGAATTGGTAAATAAATCTATTCGGTCTTAATCATTGGAGGAGTTGCAAAATGTCAAATCTAGATTCCGTCAAAGTCGCTATTCGCGCCGAAATCGAGCATGCAAAGAAAGGCGCTGCTTATTACCAAACGCTTGTCACCACGCTTGAGCAAGCCCTGGCTAAGCTCGATAGCGTAGATGCCGATGCAGTGGCACCGAAAGGAGTATTCAAGAAAAGCAAAACCGGTGGCGAAATAGAACAGCCAAAACACGGTCGCAAGTCAGGATATCGGAACAAGAACAGTGATGCCGAACTGCCTTCGACTGGCAAGGATTTTTGGCCCAGCTTGATTACTGACCAGCCACAATCCGCTGCTGACATTCTCAATGCTGCCATTGAGAAGTTAGGCATTACGCCAACGCCAGAGCAGCGAAAGAAGCTGTCTCAACGCGCGACGTTTGCACTTAATAATTTGGTCAAAACGAATGCAATTGCGGACACAGGTTCCGGTCGAGGCCGGCGCTTTTTGAAGAAGCAGTAAGGGTGACTCCGCTTAAGGCGACAAAACCGGCGCTGGTACTGCGGTCTCCGGCAGCGCGTCGCAAATCGCCGCTATCGTGGCAGCACAGGTCTTTGTAAAGCTATCCAGCTGTTGCGCATTCTCGGTGGCGCCGCGTATCGCCCGCTCCAGTTTGCCCGCTGCTTCGGCCAGCGCTGCAGCGCCAAGATTGGCCGCGACGCCCCTGATGCCATGCGCCGCACCCGCTGCCTCATCCCTGTGGCCGGCGACAAGCAGCGCCGCGATCTTCGCAGGCACATCCGCCTGGCCAGCGACGAACTGCGTCAGCAGTCGGTGATACAGAAGCATGTTGCCGTTGACCCGGCGCAGCGCCGATGCGGTGTCTATCCAGTTAGCATCGAACTGGATTGCTGAAGCAGCGCCGTGCGCATCGGCGGCATGGTCAGGCACGCCTTTGTTCTTGTCCTCGGACAGCCGGCGGTCCCAGCGCGAGAGTGTCGCAAACAGCATCTCGGGATCGATCGGCTTGGAAATAAAATCGTTCATGCCGATAGCGATACAGCGCTCGCGCTCCTCAGCCATCACGTGCGCGGTCATCGCCACGATGGTCACGTCCGCAATCGACGCATCGGCGCGGATCGCCGCGGTCGCCGCATAGCCGTCCATCTCCGGCATCTGCAAATCCATCAGCACTACGTCGTAGCGTTGGCCCGACTTTAGCTTGCCGAGTGCAACGCGGCCGTTGTCGGCCACTTCCACCACCACCCCGGCGCCGGTCATCAGTTCGGTGGCGATCATCTGGTTGATGACATTGTCTTCGACCAGCAGCACGCGCAAGCCGTCGAACCGGACCTGCGTGGCGGCGGCAGGTGCCGCATGCGGGCCTCTGCCGTACATTTGCTGCAACGTGTCGACCAGCATCGATGCGCAGACCGGCTTGACCAGGAAGCCGTCGAGCGGGCTGCTGTCGGCCAGCTCCTTCACTTCATCATGGCCGAACGCAGTCACCATCAGGATCGCTGGCGGTGCGGCGAGCGCCAGGTCGAACTTGATCGCGCGTGCGGCCTCGATGCCACTCATGTTCGGCATTGTGCAATCCATCAATACCAGCTCGTAAGCATGCCCTTCTTCCTCGGCGCTGCGCACCGCGGCCACTGCTTCGCTGCCGGAAGCGGCTTCGTCGACTGACAGCGACAGTGCCGTGCAATGGCCAGCCAGCACCCGGCGCGCATCCGAATTGTCGTCGGCGATCAGCACACGCAATCCGTTAATACGGTCGGGCAGGGCGGGCGCGATATTGTCCTGGCCGCGCCCAAACCAGGCGGTAAAGCTGAAGGTGCTGCCAACGCCGAATTCGCTCTCCACCCAGATGGCGCCTTCCATCATTTCGACCAAACGCCGACAGATCGCCAGCCCGAGCCCGGTGCCACCGTACTTGCGCGTGATGGAACCGTCGGCCTGCGTGAACGCCTGGAACAGGCACTGCTGCTGCTCGGGCGTCAATCCGATGCCGGTATCGCTCACCGAGAACTTGAGCTTGACCTGCGAGCCGGTATGCTCCAGCCATTCGACACGCACCAGCACTTCGCCGCGTTCGGTGAACTTGACCGCATTGCCGATCAGGTTGGTGAGAATCTGCTCCAGCCGCAGCGGGTCGCCCGCCAGCGACTGTGGCACGTTGGATGGCACATCGAACACCAGCTCCAATCCCTTGTCGGCGACTTTGTGGCCGATCAGGGTGGTCACTTTGTCCATGGTGCGGTCGAGCACGAAGCCGATGTTCTGCATGTCCAGCTTGCCGGCCTCGATCTTCGAGAAGTCGAGGATGTCGTTGATGATACCCAGGAGCGAGGTGCCGGCATTGTGGATCTTGGCGACGTAATCGCGTTGCTTGTCCGACAGATCGGTCGCCAGTGCAAGGTGTGACAGACCGATGACCGCATTCATCGGCGTGCGGATTTCATGGCTCATGTTGGCCAGGAATAGCGACTTGGAGCGGGTGGCTTCTTCCGCCCTTTCCTTCGCTTCGGCCAGTTCCCGTTCGGCTTCCTTGCGCTCGGTGATGTCCTGCACGACAAACACCATACCCTTGTCCATGTCTTGCGGATCGACCAGTTTGGCATGCACGATGCACCAGATCGTATGGCCATCCTTGTGCGCCAGCGGGAAGTCCGCGGTAAAGACACTTCCGGCCTGGATCACCGAGTGCTTAGCCTGCACTCTGCTCTCGTACTCTTTCTGCGATGTATACAGCACACGCGTACTGCAGCCGATCAGTTCACCGCTCGCATAGCCGAACATCCGTTCCAGCCCGCTGTTGCAGCGGATGACGACGCGGTTCTTCAGAAATGCAATGCCGGTCGCCGCGTTGTCGAGAATCGCCTGCTGTTCCAGCAGCGACTGGTCTAGTTCGGCAGTACGCTGCCGCAGCAGTGCGGTGCGCTGTCGGACCTTCTTCGTGTAGCCGGTGAGCACGAAGTACAGGAACGGCGAGATGATGATCAGGACAACGATAGTGGACAACGCCACATAGATATAAATCGTCCTTGCCAGTTCCGTCAGCTTTTCAGTGCCGCTCAACACCGCCATCGAGTATTGGCCCTGTATACCGTCTATCCCGTCTATTCTCAACGGTGCAACATACGAAAAATACTTCCTGTCCTGCACGGAAAGCATGCCATCCGCCTCCAATGTGCGACCACTCAGTCCGGAAATGGAGGATGACACGAATCTTGAATTTTTCAGTATCGCCAAGTCCTGGCCGAACTTGGAACTCATCTTTTTCAGCATCGCGCCGGACAGTTCCTTCTCGTACACCATGATTGCGGCCAGTGCCTGCTCGCTATTTCCGGTCTTGATGTTAAAGCTTTCTCTGCTAATGCCTTGTGTAATCCTGATGGTAATGCTGTCCGCATGCGGAATCAGCCAGATTCCGAACTTGTTCTTGTCGATGTCCCTACGGGGAATATTCGTATCCCATTTCAGGCCGAGCGCCTGATGCGCGCTGTTCGAGTTTTGTGGTTCGCGCACAAAACGGTTGTCGGAAGCGAGCGCTGAGATATTGCCCGTCACCTTCCGGTCCGTCTCCCGATTCACTCCCAATTGGTGAGAATATGTTTCCAACCCGCGATATTTTCCCTTGTACTCGAAATAGGGAAGAACCAGTTTGCCGCCGATGAATTCAGCGGCAGGCGTCGGGGGGACAGCGGCAATGCTGTCGTGCGGTGAAACCAGGTACAAGCCGACGTAATCGAGTTCATATTGCCTTGCCAGCGAAAGCGCGTTATCGAGAAACCAGACCTGGTTTTCGAACAGTGGCGTCGCTTCGTGGTCCTCCAGCCTTTCCCCAATCTGCTCTTCACGGAAAACGAAGAAAGGTCCTTTCGCCAGGGCGAGAGATTTTTGCGGAACGCCGGGCAGCGATATGAATTGCCTCAGGGAGTTGTAGTAGTTGCTCTTGAGCTCTGTCAGCTCTTGCTGGAAAAGATGGCTGACATTCTTCTGTTCCTCGATCAGACTCTTCTCGACACTGTTCCTGCCGCCCCAGCTCACCACAATCGCCAGGGTCACGGACAGCAATAACAGGATGCCATACAAAAGCAGACCGAATTGCCGGCCCAGCCTTATCTCTATCTGTTCAAGGTTCACACCTTTCATGGGCATTCCGGATTATCGCGCCCAACCTTACCCAGCTTCAAAAACGCTTCGCGCGGCATGCCCAGCGTCTGTCTTACCTGCGGGACGACCTTGACGACCTTGTTGTAGAGCTTGCCTTCCTTGTCCTGCGCCACTTCGGTGATGAAAACGTCAGTGATCGCCTGGCGGTTTTCATCCAGGCTTACCTTGCCGGTCGGGGACTCGAAGCTGAGCTTCGCCAGTGTCGCCTGAAATCTTTTCTGCCCTCCCGACAGGTCGCCGTTGACCTTCTGCAGAGCCAGCAATACCGCCTTGGTTTCGATGTAATACAAGTAGGCGAAGAGCGACGGGGAATTGAAGCCATCCGGGAACGATTTTTTGTAGTTTGCGACGAATTTTTTCCAGAGCGCACTCGGATTGGACTCGGCCACCGGCGTGCCGGACGGAATACCGATAATACGCTTCGAGAATTTTGCATTGGAACTGAGCACCGTCTGATCGGTAAGCAACGAAGCGCCGATGATGGGCTTGTTAAAGCCGGCGCCGTAGTACTGGGTGAGGAAGTTCAGCGCATCATTGCCGCCCAACGCGACGAAAATCGCGTCCACATCCTTGGGAATGGTATAGATCACCTTGCTGTAATCCTGTTCGCCCAGCGGTACCCAGAGCTTCTGCGCCACATGGCCGCCCCTGCCGCAAAATTCATGCAAGAAGCCGAATACCTGGGTATAAGGAAACGAATAGTCCTCGGCAATGACCGTCATCTTCCTATACTTCTTTGTGTCATACGCATACTTGCCGAGGCCGGCCATCCATTGTGCACCATCGGCCGAGAAACGGAAGAAGTTCGACGCGGGATCGCGCAGGGTCGTGTCCTGGGAGGCGGATGAGCCATTGACGAAGGTCTTGTCCGGTTGCGTCTTCGCGTACTCCTTGATCGCCAGCCCCTCGTTGCCGGACAACGGGCCGATCAGGATGTCGGCCTTGTACTGCTCGATCAGCTCGCGCGCCTTCGCCACCGCCTTGTCTGCATTGCCGTCGGAGCCGGCCTGAAGGAACTTGATCTGCTTGCCGGCGACCGTGTAATGGAATTCCTCCAACGCCATTTTTATCCCGCGCATGCCGTCCTGGCCGACTTCGGCATAAGTACCCTCCAGCGTCGACAATCCGCCGATCCTGATGGTGTCCTGCGCGATCGATGCCTGGCTTGCGACGAACAGCGCGATCGCACTGATTCCGGCAACGAAACCGGCAGGGAACGTTTTGTTTTTCATCTTTTGTTCCTGGGTAAAAGTGATCATTCGGCGTCAGAAGCGGGACCGGCGTTCGTCCTGACCATCCTCAAAAAAACTAGACGAGGATCTCGAAGCATAGTATGCAAAATATTGCAAATAGACAACCTATCTATTAAGTGTTTATTTGGAACTATGATTTCCTAAAAGTCACTCATGGATCTCCTTTTAGGAAAGAAACTAATGGTTAATAAAATTTATTTGAGGATGTCCGCTTCTTGCCTCCCCAGAATCTTCAATGTAAATCCTTTCTCCAAGAATAAAAAAGAAAATGCTCCTGTTTATTCTTCTGATGAATCGACAAAATCATCACCTGCTGTACCGTCTACATCGGTAATTAATCATATAGCCGGATATATCTGCAAGACTAGTTGAGAAGAGAAAATTCACTCAAAAAGTCATTTTCATAGGGAATTTATTTATGCTTACCGGTATTAACGAATGTTGGCTTCAGTGTTTTGGCATTGGCACAGAGAAAGATCGTAATCAACTTGGGCAAGAGAATGCTGGAGTCCATTCTCAGGCTCAGCAAATTCTTAATCAGCCCGGCTTGCCTCCTCCTAACCAAGTAATGTCTAATCCACCTGGAAACAGCACGCAAAGACTAAAACTAAGCATTAATATCCCGCCCAAGACCAAATCCAATTTGGTCAAAGTAACGGAGCGAAATGACAACACAGAGCCGTTTATTCGCTTTAATGAACTCGTCAACGCCCTTGAAAGTCACCGTGCAGTACCTGCCGATGTTCCTGGCGTAATCAAAGCCCAAATCCAATCTTCCGCCATCGAATCATCTGCTGCCACGCCCACGCTGTCTGCAATCGCCAGCCAGTATATGCGTGGCGGCAAACTCACGAAATACGCACTTGGCGAAGCACTAGCCGAAATGCTGACGAATGGCAGTTTGAATCCGTCTGCCGCATCTGCACAAGCAGGAGAAATATGTAAAAAGACCCTTGATGCCGCCCGTCTTGCCGATCCTGCGCTGAATACAGTCATGAATCATCTGCTCGGGGAGGATGGTGACATCAAGCCGGCCGACTCACCCTTGCCGCGCGCTACCAAAGAAACGCATTCGCCTGAATTCATGGCGTTGTGCACCAAATCCTCGCGCCGCGGCGCCATCGATATGCCAGGTACGCGCTTCGTTATCGACGAACTGAAAGCCCAGGCAGAGAAACCCTTCGCCGGCGTGCATCTTTACCAAGTCCAACATGGTTTCGATACCGATGAAACACAGGCGCGCGGTTTGTTCGAACTTGGAATGGAGCCTAAAAATTTGTGGTACTTCCCCAAAACCGGTGCTCGCCCATTAGTGCTGGGGCGGCTAGGCAACATGGGGTCAAACATTTATGACAAGCCCTATGATCTGCGCAGTTCTCGTAATTCGACCACGGGGCACTTGGTGCAATTTCTCGATAAATCTTTCGGCATCGAGGGAAAAAGTATTGCCGAACAAATTGAAACACTGACAGCTTATAAAACGGGTACGCATCCAGCATCATCCGTCAAACCAAAAATTCTGCTGGTCGATTCAGGATTCAAAATAGGCAAATCGCTGGTTGAACTGCAACTGTCAATGGAGCCGCTAGTTCGTCAGAAGTATGCCCTGATTGCCGAACTGTGCCCGATGGTGGCGCATACCCAAGGCGACATTATCAAGGGAAACAAGGCATTGAGAGACGCAGAAAAAGTTGCCAAGGAGCGGAATATTGCCGCTCCCATCTTGCCACGCGCCATTAACATGGCGCAAAGTCCGGCAAAGGACTTCGAAGGTTTTTCTGTTGGGCATGAAGTCTGGCTGGCGACCAATCGGTTTCTCGACAAAATGGCGCCTCCCGAAGTGATTGCTCAGCGCCCCAAAGAAGCTCTGCTCATGGGCTATGGCATAGTTTCGGCCAAGGCACAGGCCCCGTTGCAAGCCGGTTATGACGTATGGGTATGGGATATTGACCCGGCCGCCCTGTTGCGCGCCTACACCGATCATGAAAAAATTCCGGGTGAAGGTACCGGCAAGGTCCGTATTCCCGTAAGCCGTGAAATTCTTGAGCGCGTAATGGCCCGTGGCGGAAAACGTGACGATCCCGAATTTGTCCAGGCATTAGCTGCAGCGAAAAAAGACTGGCTCAGCCATGGCCATATCACTATTGGCAATACCGGCGCGCCGGTAGGATGTCTGCACGCTGACGATTTCGATTTGCTTCCAAACGGTGCAATCTTGAGCAGCGGTGCGAGCGGCGATTATGAATTCGGTACTACCAAGGCACGCAAAAGCAATTCACGTTTGACGAATATCACAGCAGAAGATGGCAACGTGAAATTTCCCATCGGCGGTCCTGCTGCCGGTGAATCGCACGGAGTTCCCGTCGCTTCCGGCGATGAATCCTCTTTCGACCATCAGGTATTTGAAACAAAAAGCGGTACGCCGGATGCAAAAAAGTTCATGATCGTGCGCGGCGGATATGCCGCCAATAGACTGTATGGCATACCGCCCCCGTTCATTGATGTCGTCAAAGCCATTATGATTCGCAGCATGTACGAAGCCATTCAGCCGCACAGCGATTCTCGCCCTCCATCCGGCTTATGGCTGGTCGATCCCGATTCCGCTGCGCAGGATCGCGTATTGGGAGTCATACAAAAAAGTCTTGCAGAGAAAAATTTGGGTATGCTGGATGAACCTGATTTTTCCAAGGTAGATTTAAACTGGCACAGGCCGTCTATGCCGCCATCACCTCGCGCTCTTGAACCCGCCGAACGCGCTGGCTACGCCAGCGAGCGTTTTGTCCATAGCGGTCTGTCAGCCTGCCGTACTTACAACATTTCACCGTCCAGTTTTGCTCTCATATGCGGTGGCGTAAGCGCAGATTTGTTTGCGTCAGAAGATTTGCATCTCCTACATCAGGAAATGTTCTCGACGCAGGCGGCCAATGGCGTGGTTGCGCTAGAAGTGGCACGTCCGCAACGTTCCATCGCGCATACGCTTTACTCCATCTTCGCCCGCGAAGCAACGGCGTCGAAAGAGAGATTGGATGCCGAAATCAATGTGGCACGAAAACACTTGCGGATAAACGACCATCAGTGGGCCACGCTGCTAGCTTCACCCGATGAATTCGGCTTTACGCCTGATTCTTACGCGGTTCTACCTGAAAAGACGCCAGAGGAAGATGCCGACGACCTGCAAAGAGCTCGCCGATCGATGCAAGACTGCATTTCCGTGTTATCCATCGGCGCACCGACGCGAGAACAACTCAAGGGAATTTCGGATCGCAAGGAAAGGCTGATGAGCGATTTTCAGTCACACATAGCTGAAGAATTTGTATAACAGAATCTTTGTAGGTGACAGCAAGGATTCGTAATGAACGATCCCGCCGCAAGCGGCGGGGTATCAACACAAAGTGCAACTACAAAAGTGAGCGCCCCAAAGGGGGAGCCTGTCAATTTTTACAGTTCGCCTCTGTTGCATATGAGGGTTTCGCTGGTGGCGGTCGATAGTGCAACCAGTATTCTCCGCGGTGACAAACGCTGTTCGTTGGAATCCTCCTCCTGTCACCCCTTTGTATGCCGTGTGGGTGGGACGATCTCTCCCTTGTATCGAAAGAGAACTCGATGCCAAAGTGAACCGATAGTCGAACTCAAGAAGCAGCATGCAGTCAAATTTATACTCAAGCAGTTTCGGCAGACAAAATATCTGTGTCTACGTAAATAAACATTTCATTCATATTGTTGCTTCCTCTTATTGCCCAGTCTTCTTCTTGACGGATAACGCAATCATTGCTGCGTGAGTTGCGTGTATTCCAGAAGACGCAACGGAACCAGAATTGAAAGAACAAAAATGCCCAGCCGCGACATCATAGTGGTAGGCGCTTCAGCTGGCGGTGTCGAGGCACTCCAAACACTGGTTTCCAGTTTGCCGGCATCCTTGCCTGCGACCATTCTTGTGGTGTTGCATATTCCCGCGCATTCTCCAAGTCATCTGCACCTGATTCTGGATCGCGCGGGCGAGTTGCCGGCCATGCCTGCAAGCGACGGCGCACCGATTGTCCCCGGCCGTGTCTATGTCGCAGTGCCGGACCGGCATTTGCTGATCGAGGAAGACCGGATTCGGGTCACGCGCGGGCCCAAGGAAAATCGCGCACGTCCTGCCGTCGATGCACTGTTTCGCTCGGCGGCCTATGCATTTGGGCCTCGGGTAATCGGTGTCGTGCTGAGCGGGAACCTTGATGATGGGACGGCCGGGTTGTGGGCGATCAAAGACAGGGGCGGAATTGCGCTGGTCCAGTCGCCGCAAGAAGCGCAGTTTCCATCGATGCCGGAGAGCGCGCTCCAACACGTCGCAGTGGACCATGTCCTGCCGGTAGCAGACATGCCATCTGTAATCAGCAATTTGACCCGCGATAACGTTATGACTGGAAACTACGCACCAGCGCCCGAGTTGATGGCAGAGGAAACGCACATCGCGCTGGGGGAGGGCGGGCCGCAGGTCGGTCTCCTGCAGCCAGGAGACCTTTCTCCCAACACCTGCCCGGAATGCCATGGCGTGCTGATGCGAATTCGCGAAGGCCCGATCGTGCGCTACCGCTGCCACACCGGCCATGCGTTTTCGGTGCAGACGCTGCTGACCGGCGTCAACGAAGAAATTGACCATACATTGGCGGACGCGTTGCGCGCCGTGGAAGAGCGCATCCTGTTTCTGCGGGAAATGGAGCAACTAGCCCGTGCGAATCACGATGAGGCGACAGCGGATCGCTGCGCCCGTCAAGCCGACGAAACAGAGCAGCGTGCGCAACGCATCAGGGAAATCACTTTGGAGAAAATCGGGTCGGCTTTACACGCAAATCAACAGCAAGCGCAAAGTAATAATTGAAGCATTGAATTTACAATTTACGACTTTTTATCAACGACTTCCGCAAAACATCCACTCCCCCCCGATACTGAAATGCATCGCGGGGAGGGCAATAGAGGGGCGCGGGTATTGCACGCAAGCTTCACGACTGGCGCCTTCGCCTGCGGCGCGGCACGCGCCGGCGCTACTGATTTGGCCGCCACTGACTGTATGCCATCAAGCTTGAAAACATTGATCACTTGCGTCAGATTGTCGGCCTGATCCCGCAGGCTATCCGCCGCCGCTTCTTCCGATGGCTTCTATGAAATTCATGTCCATACGATGGAGGGATTCTGGTCGTTGCTCCGGTCATGGTTCAGGCCGCATCGCGGCATTTCCCAGGAAAGCTGCCCTTGTATCTCGGCTTCTTCGAATTCGTTCATAACGTCAGAAAACGCGGAAAGGCGCTCTTGCCTTCCCTCGTCTGGTTATTGGTAGGGTAAGACCCTGAAACACATAAAGAACCTTAGCTTTATGCCTCTCTCTGGAGGCATAAAGTCGGTTGATTGTTGTTGTATGGAAAATGCTAGTCAACCCCCCATATTATGGGATTGACGTGCCCCTGTTAATGTTGATAGCAAGCTTCGTCATCGGCTGTGCAGTATTTGGCACTGCTTCGCGACTGAGAGTCATTCATAACGCCGTCGCATGTATCAGCCCGGATTCGCGCTCCAGACAACTACGCACTTTGACCAGATACTCGGCGCGGAAGCGGCGCAGGATGTAATCGCGGAAGTTGTTTTTTTCAAGTTCGCGCCACGCCATCTGCTTGCCTGTTTCGGACCGTGCCTGTGCCTCAATGAATGTGCTGTCGGCGATCTGGGCTTGGGCGCCGGTCATTCTTTCGTAACCGTACAAGGCCATGTATTCCTGCGCCAGTGTCTCGATGGTTTCGATTTCTTCGATCGTGAGCTGGCTTTTGAATTTGTCCACATTCGCGGTAATCGGTGCAAAGCAGTTCGACGCCCATAGCGCCGATAGCTGCGAGATTTGTTTTGCTTCGGAAGAATGCGCCACGTCCAGCATCTGCGGCAGGTATTCGATCTCAAAAAAAGCGCACACTTTTTTCAGCGTTTCTTCCTGGTTGCCGAGAAAATCCTCGTAACGGATGGTCAGCACGCGATCGGGATAGCGCGCCACCAGCGAGCGTGCAACGCGATGCGCATTGACCCAGGATTTGGCATTGAGCGTCGTGTCGAAATCATGAATGATGGCCCGGTTCATTGAGGCCACCTGGGCACGCGGATCGCGTATGACATTGAGAAAAAGCATTTGTGGAAACAGCTCCATCAATTCTTCCGCGTAATGCACGCTGTCGAGCGATTTATCCATGACGACACTGGCGCCGTGCTGTTCGCCGGCGCGCAGCAACAATTCCCAGACGACGCGATGCACGCTGCGCGGCTCGTGGCATATCGATTCGAAAATATCGACCGGATCGAATACCATGTCCGACCATTTCACCATGCTTGCGGCCTGTAAGCCAACGACGTCGACGACCAGGCGAAAGTACGCCTTGTCATCGGAAAGATCGCCATACAAGGGCACCATCGGCATGAAGTCGACGATGTGCAGCGGATAGGGTGAATAAAATTTCGAATTGAAATTGAGGCGAAGCCGCAACGCGTGGCTGCCGCAACGCCGTAGCGGGATCATCAATACCGGGCGCGGCCGTGAACGTGCAATGTTGCCGATTTCCTTTTTTGCGCTTGTATCCATGTGCATTTCTCCTGGTGGCGACTGCTGTTGTGTCGAGAGTTAGTGCTGCTTTA